>CBDUXY010000077.1:0-12296 GCA_965371305.1 uncultured bacterium | reverse complement strand
TTTCCAAATCTTTAGCTAGATTTAGGGATTGTTTTTTTACTTTACTTTCGTATTGGCATGCGTGGAAAGCTGATGGCACTATTGGTCTTGTCGTTTATAGGTGTCTTTGTTTATGAAATTGTCGAATTTTTACGTGGAGGACAACTTGCCGACAGTTTTGGAACACTAATTTGCCGTACGATAATGTGGGAGTATGCGTTTAATTGGTTTTTGGAGCACCCTTTTCTTGGTAGCGGTTACGGGGTGGGTTCGCGAGTTCTCTTTAAATTTGTCGATACAGGTATGTCTGAGTATATTTCAACCGTTCACAATGGATTTCTAGAGGTGTTGTTAAGTGTGGGGCTTATAGGTGGAGTGCCTTGGTTTATTGCTGTTAAGAGATATTTGATAAGTTCGGTGAGAGGTTATATGAAGCTAGATGGTGACATTGCTGTTATTTTATGTGTCTGGCCTGCCCTTATTATTAATACTGTGATGAGTGTAGGTGTTGGAGGGCGAGGAAACTTTTTGTTCTTGTTTTTAGGGTTAACATTATCAATAATACGACACCACAAAATGCCAAAAGAGGATAGATTCCCTACATTTGCTTATGCGGATACTAATAGTTCATAACCGCTACCAACACGCCGGTGGCGAGGACGCGGTGGAGCAGGCCGAGGGGGCGCTCCTTGAGTCTAACGGTCACAGGGTGGTGCGTTTTGAGGTTACAAATGACAATATTAAAGGACTTGGCAAAAGGGTTTCGGCCGCTTTGAACGTTGTCTATTCGAAGGCTTCGCTGGAGTTGGTGTCTGCCAAGATAGCGCAATTCAGGCCGGACATCGTCCATGTGCATAATTTTTTTCCACTCCTCACTCCTTCGGTTTATGACGCATGTGGCAAGGCTGGTTTACCGGTTGTACAGACGCTGCATAACTATCGTACGATCTGTCCGGGCGCTCTTTTGATGCGTAACGGAGAAATCTGTGAAAAATGTATAAAAGGTTCGCCCTACTGTTCTATTATTCACAGCTGTTATCGCGGTTCACGCTTTGGAACTTTCGCCGTGGTGCGCATGGTTGCGGCACACAGAAAACGTGGCACATGGCGGACAAAGGTGGACCGTTTCATAGCACTGACTAATTTTTCAAAATCTAAATTCGTTGAGGCGGGGTTTCCGCGGGAGAAAATAGCCGTGAAGCCTAATTTCTTTAACGGTAAGGCGCTCGCGCCTTCAGACAATGGCCGTGCAGGCGCGTTGTTTGTAGGAAGGTTGAGTTTGGAGAAGGGCGTTAATACGCTTATGAAGGCATGGGAAGGTCTCGACATCCCTCTGCGAGTCGCAGGCGACGGGCCGCTGCTTGAAACGCTCAGGCGCTCGGGTCTTAGGGACGTAACGCCTCTTGGCGCAAAGCCAGGGCCAGAGGTTATGGGTGAAATGCACCGCGCCGCGTTTCTTGTTATGCCGTCTGAGTGTTATGAGGGTTTCCCGATAGTAATAGCTGAGTCCCTTGCTCAGGGTCTGCCTGTAATAGCTTCGCGCCTGGGGAGTATGGCAGAGCTAATAGATGACGGAGTAACGGGCCTGCATTTTACGGCTGGAGATCCTTCGGATCTGGCTGCCAAGGTGAAGTGGGCGTCGGAGCATCCGGATGAAATGAAGGTAATGGGACAAAATGCCAGAGACGTATATGAAAAGAGGTATACGCCTGAGACGAATTATAAGCAGCTGATGGAGATTTACCAGGATGCCATTGCAGAACGCAACAATCGGAGTACGCAATGATAGAAGCAGGGCGGGTAATCGGAGCGCCGGTTACTGCCGGAAGCTTTGAGAATGTTAAGCGTTTGATCGTTGAGACAGCTTCACGCGCAGAGGGCGGATATGTATGTGTGGCCAATGTACATATGGTGACTACCGCAAGAAGTGACGCGGATCTTTTGGGAGCCATGGAGAACGCGAGTGTCGTTACCAGCGACGGTATGCCGCTTGTTTGGGCCCTGAAGCGTAAGGGGTACGTCCATACCGAGAAGATTTCCGGCCCGGACCTCATGTGGCCGCTTTGCGAGATGGCGGCAACAGAAGGCCTGCCTGTTTACTTCTTTGGTGGCAATGCTAAGACGCTTCAAGCGTTAAAGATAATTTTTGATAAAAGCTTACCTGCTTTACAAGTGGTTGGATTAGAATCCCCTCCAATGTTACCAAAAAAGCCGGTTGTAGATTCGTCGATTGTAGAACGCATAAATGCATCCGGTGCGCGAGTTGTTTTTGTAGGTCTGGGTTGTCCTAAACAGGAGTTGTGGATGGCTGCGTATGCGCCTCATCTCTCGGCTGTGTTGTTAGGTGTCGGCGCTGCATTTGACTTTATGACTGGTACCGTGCGTCGTGCTCCTGTATGGATGCAAAGGTGTGGGCTTGAATGGGTTTTTCGTTTGGCTATGGAGCCGCGACGGCTGTGGAAGCGGTATCTGGTAACCAATACCTTGTTTTGCTGGTATATGGCTATTGAATGGTTTCGAAGTCGTTTTCAGGAATAAGATGAGAGTGAGAAACAGCTAACTGTACTTGCCAATACAGTTGATTTCTAAAAGAAGGCAAAAACCATGGTTCTAATCAAGGTGTCGGGTTTTTATCTCACGGCCTTTTCTTACAATAAACTTCGACAACGGTTTGAGAAAGACAAAATGAGATTGTTTGCCGGGTTTGCACTATTTGCTTATTTAGCAATTATCCTTTACGTGTCTACAAGTTTTCGCTCAGGATTGCCTGAAATCGGCAATATCGACAAGCTCTACCATATGATAGCTTATGTACCGTTTGGTTTTTTATTCGTTCTTACAGTTGGAGCAATTAAAAGACGGCTGTTTTGGGCGTTTATTGTGATTTTTTCATTTGCCCTATTTGTAGAGGTCTTCCAGTATTTTATGCCCTCCAGGAGCTTCAGTCTTTTCGACCTTCTGGCAAGTGCTGTGGGCGGGCTTTTAGGGGCATATCTCGGGAAGTTCTTAATTGATTATAACCAGGGTGTTGCTCAAAGGGCTTGCGACGAATAGGCTTATATCTCGACCTTATCATCTCATTAAGAACTGCCTTACCGTTTAAAAGGTGTTTTATCTATTACAATAAAAGGAGATCAAATGAAGATACTTGTAACAAGCGGCGCAGGTTTTATAGGCTCAAACGTCGTTGACGCCTATATAGATGCAGGTCATGAGGTAGTAGTCATTGACGACCTGTCGACCGGTAAGGAGGAGAACCTGAACCCTGAGGCAAAGTTTATCAAAGCCGACATACGCTCTGACGAGATAGGGGAAATCTTTAAGGCCGAAAAGCCTGACGTACTTAACCATCATGCAGCGCAGATGTCGGTTCCTGCCTCGGTTGAAGACCCGGCCTTTGATGCAAACGTAAATATACTCGGTTTGATTAATCTTCTTGAAGCTGCCAGAGGAAGTGGTACGAAGAAGGTTATTCTAATTTCAACCGGCGGCGCCGTATACGGTGAGGTCCCTGAGTACCCGACTACCGAGAGCTGTGTGCCAAGACCCCTATCGCCCTATGCCATTACAAAGTTCGCTTCCGAGAAGTACCTGGATTTTTATAATAACCAGTACGGGTTGGACTATACTGTACTGAGATACGCAAATGTCTACGGACCGCGCCAGATACCGCACGGTGAGGCAGGCGTTGTTGCAATATTCATGGAGAACTTGCTTTCAGCAAAGGCTTCGGCGCTCTATCACTTCCCTGAAGAGCCGCGTGGGATGACAAGGGATTACTGTTACGTCGGGGACATTGCAAGAGCCAACCTTGCTGCTATTGTTAAAGGAAGTGCTGAAGTTCTTAATATCGGTACCGGCATTGCCACACACACGCTCGACCTTTATGAGGGCATTTTTGAAGCGGTGAATGAAAGATTGCCAAGTCTTGAGAAGTCGCTTAAAGTACCCACGACCGGCGCTGCAAGGCCCGGGGATATCAAAAGGAGTTGCTTGAAGGCCGATAGGGCGGCAGAGAAACTCGGGTGGCAGCCTCAGATTTCTCTTGAGCAAGGTATAAGAAACACACTTGACTGGATGATGGACGTAGTATAAGTACGGCGTGAGTCAAGACAAATACGAAGTAATTTAATCTCCATGCATGTATGGTTAGCTCAGCAGATTTACAGTTTAGCGTATATATAAAAAGAGGGGGAAGGCATAAAGCCTTCCCCCCTTTGTGGATAACCGCCGTAATGATGCCGCAAACCCGCGTTTAAATGGTTTGTTTTTTGATTAAAGTTAGTTCTTTTCTGATTTGGTTTTGGTTCAGTTGAATGCTCCCGCAAGCCGCTTAAATAATGGGCTTTCGGGTTTCAGTTCGGTTTTGGCTAGTGTTGATGCGGGTAAAACGAGACCGTCCCGAACGCGGTGCCCTACCAGACTGGGCCACGCCCCGATCTTTTTACTTACGGCAATTTACGGCACTACAGAAAGCCTCGGGGGACCCTCAATCGTAAAATGCACAAAACAGTATATACCGTTGCACTTGTGAAATTCAGCTTTTAAAGTATACTGCTGTAGTCTTTATTTCATTTTCTCCTGATAAGTCTTTTTATACTGTCGATACGGTCGATGAACAATATGCCGTCAAGGTGGTCTATTTCGTGTTGAAGTACGACCGCTTCGAACCCGGACGACTTAATTGCAAGCGGTTTGCCGTCCGGCCCAAGCCCGCTCACCGTCACCTCTTTTGCGCGTTTGATATTCGCCGTGTACTGGGGTATGGACAGACATCCCTCGCGTACGGTCTTAAGCCCTTTTTTCTCTTCGATTACTGGATTAATTAAAACGACAAGGCCGCGGCCCGGATTCCTCGGGGTTACGTCTATAACTATTATGCGTTTTAAAATACCGATCTGAGGGGCTGCAAGGCCGACTCCCGGCGACGCAAGCATGGTGTCGGTAAGGTCGGTTATGATTCTCTTTACAGTATCGTCTATTTCACGAACAGGGGCGCAGACCTTTTTAAGTAGCGCATCGGGGTAGAGTAGTATTTTTCTCTGTGGCATTCGTGAGATGCTCTTACAGGGAATCGTAGGTTTCGATAGGTTTTACGGCAATTGAAACGCCAAGGCTGTCGGCAAGAATGTTGAGTGAATCTTCCAGCGCTTTGTAGTCGACGTTTGCAGGAAAAAACGCTTCCATGAGTAATAGATAGATGTTCTTTTCTTCGCCCGGCAGTATCTTTGTCTCAAGGTCGGTTATGTTGATGCCCCACTTTGCGAGAAAGTCGGATGTCTTGTAGACGATACCCAATTTGTCAAAGCCTGAGACCGTCACAATGTGGTTGCTGCCTGGAATATCCTCAAGCCTTGTCTCGTCGTTCTCCTTAACGTGGATTGTGAGCTTAAGGAGCTTTTCAACGCCGTTCAGGTTGACCCTTAAGGCGTCCATGTCAAGGTCGTCCGGCGCGGACATGATTAGGATCACGGCGAATTCGTGTTGCAATATGGTCATCGAGGAGTCCTCGACGTTGCAGTTATGATCGAAAAGTGCGCCTGTTAGAGTTGCGACGATTCCAGGCCTGTCGCGCCCAATTGCGCTGAGTGAGTATCTTTTCATGTGCGTCTCCGAAATATTCAGAATTTTCAAATTTTGTAGATAGTCTTGATTCAATCCCGCATGGCGGGTTTAATGACTATAGTTTGTATCAGAGGGTTCCCCCACCATATTTCTTTTTGATATCCTGCTGCTTGCCGCGGGTAGTCCATTGAATTTTTTAGTGTAACATTTCTTGCCTGTCTTGATGTGTTCCGGTAAGGAAGAAAGTTACGTATATGTTAACATTCAAAAAGACTATATGAAAGTTTATTTTTTCTTTTTCTCTTTGTTTTCTGTTTTATTTGCCGGGGCCGGGGACGGGGCAGTGTAATATTTTTTGTCTTTTAGCCGATCCGGCATGTACTGCTGTTGTGCTCTTGCGTCTTTATAATTGTGTGGGTATTTGTAGCCCTCGCCGTAACCGAGTTTTTTCATGAGTTTTGTCGGGGCGTTCCTGAGGTGAAGCGGCACTGGCAGGTTGCCGTGTTCCGTTACGTCCCCCTTGGCAAGTTTGTAGGCTGTGTACGATGCGTTCGACTTGTCCGCCGTTGCAAGGTAGGTGGTACCCTGAGCAAGCGGTATCCAGCCCTCTGGCATGCCGATAAATTGGACTGCTTCTTTTACGCCCATGGCTACGGTAAGGGCGGCGGGGTCTGCGTTGCCGACGTCCTCGCTTGCAAAGACGACCATGCGGCGTGCAATAAAGAGCGGGTCTTCTCCGGCCTCAACCATGCGCGAGAGCCAGTAGAGCGAAGCGTCCGGGTCGGAGCCGCGCATGCTCTTTATAAAGGCCGATACGATGTTGTAGTGCTCTTCGCCGGACTTATCGTAACGAAGGGCCTGTTTTTGCATGGCCTCTTTCGCCGTGGCTATTGAAATAATGATTTTGCCGTCTTTATCCGGGGTTGCTATTAATGCAGCGTTTTCAAGTGTATTCAGGGCCTCCCGTGCGTCCCCGTGAGAAAACCCGGCTATGAATTCTATTGTTTCGTCGTCTATTTCTACCACCGTATCAGGGGGCAGTTTTATGTGAGGGAGGGATTTTTTTATAAGCTCTGTGATGTCTGTTTGTTCAAGGGCCTTTAAGACCAGCACTTTGCAGCGAGACAGCAGCGGTGCGTTCACCTCGAAAGACGGATTTTCCGTGGTTGCGCCGATGAGCGTTATTGTGCCGTCTTCAACGCTGTGCAGGAAGGCGTCCTGCTGGCCTTTATTAAAGCGGTGTATTTCGTCTACGAACAGGATCGTTTTCCGGCCGATCTTTTGATTCGTCTCGGCCCTTTTTATGACCTCGCGGATCTCTTTTACCCCTGAGAGCACGGCGGAGAAGGCAACGAAGTCAGAACCTGTAGATCTTGCAACGATGTTGGCTAAGGTTGTCTTACCGCACCCCGGAGGTCCCCATAATATGAGCGAGGGAATGTCGCCTCGCTCTACCGCGCCGCGCAGGAATTTACCAACTCCTATCAGGTGCTCCTGCCCGTAAAAATCGTCAAGCGACTTTGGGCGCATCCTTTCGGCAAGCGGCGCGTTATCCGGTGTCTTATTAGCAGGCTTGCTCTCGTATTTGTCGAAAAGTTCCATCCCAGTATTTTACTACAAAAAGAGGTTATATGGCAATAATGGAGTTTATCGGTGCGGCGGTGTATTTGTCATTTTGGTACAGGCGTGAATCCGGATTCTTGTTATCTCTGCATTTTGCGTAAGCCTTTTAGTATGTTTTTAAAACTCCCCTCGTATTGGTAGACTTCTCTTGTTGCGGGGTAGAAGGGCATTTTTTTGTTCTACGCTGGCATCAGGTTCTGAAGACTGAACGTTGACGATTTCCTTTATAAACTCTGGTGAAAGCTACATACTCTTACTCGGCCCTCTTGCAGGCCTTAATGAATGAAGCAGGGTCAAAAAGTCCGTAGATTTTTTTCCTTGTTCCGCGTTTGCCCGAGACCATGAAGAAGGACGGGTATCCGCCAACACTGTACTGCCGGGCAAGGGATTTTTCTCTGGTGCCTTTGTCAGGGTTTATGCGGACTTTGATGATCGAGTTCATGTATTGTTTTACATTGCTTCTTGGCAAGGTGTTTTTTTCGAACTTCTTGCAGTATCCGCACCAGTCGGTGTAGAAGTAAACGGCAAGGGGTTTGCGCGTGCGTTTGTGTTCTTTAAGGGCCTGGCTGTAGCCGCTTGCGCCGCTGTACCAGCTTGCACTGCTTTTCCGGGAGTTTGAGGGAGGTATTTTTATTTTGACAAAGTCAGGGGAGTTGTAGGTCTGTATCTTGCCCAGGGCGCGTCCGTCTGTCTGGCCTCTGTATTTTTCAGGGATCTTGTCAGGGTCGTCTGTGATATGGAGCGTGCCGCGGTCGTCCGTCCATCTGTAGATTCCTGCAAAAACTGTCGACGAGGCGGTCAGATTTAGCATAGCTAAAAAAACTAAGGCTAAAAATATGTTACGAGTCATTGCAGAAGCCTCCGGGTTGAAACTAAGTATACCACATATGTAATTAAATACAAACACTTGAAAGGCTCTAAATTATTGTTTTTAACTGAAAAACGTGCTTTCTGTTTAAAATGTTCATGGTTGGTGTTGTAAACTTTATTATTACAAATGATAACCGCTGACGCTGTGGTCTTAAGCTTGACTCATGGTCTGGCAAGTTCTATACTTGCCATGTAGGAATAAAAAAATGCGAGGTAAGTTCATGGAGCTTGTAGAAGGTTTCGACCCGTTCGATATTATAAAAAAGGCCCTTTCAAAGGGTGGAGAGTTTGCAGAACTGTATCTTGAAGACGTACTCTCGACTTCCATAAGTCTTGAGGAGGATAAAATAGAGCAAGTGGTCTCGGGTAGAGACCGCGGGTGCGGTGTGCGCGTTATAGCCGACTTTAAGACTTATTACGCATATACCAACGACCTTACCGAGTTCGGGCTTCTAAGCCTTGCCCAAACCGTCTCTGCGGCGGTAAAAGACGGCAAAGAAACAGGCGACATCTCGCTTGTAAAAAAAGAACATGCAACCGGTTTTGACATAAAGAAAAGCCCTTTTGACGTTTCACTTGAAGATAAGATCAAGCTTGTAAACAGGGGCAACAATACGGCCCGCGGCCTTGACGACCATATAAGGCAGGTAAAGGTGGTTTACGGAGACGGACGGAAAAACGTTGCCGTTATAAACTCGCTTGGTGAGTGGGTGGAAGAGGAAAGCACTTCGTTGCTTTACCTGTGCCAGGTCGTAGTAGAAAAAGACGGGGTTATTCAGACCGGTTACGAGCCGATTGGCGGGGCCATTGGGCACGAGGTTTTTTTAGATTTCACGCCGGAACAAATTGCCGAAACGTCGGTTAAAAGGGCCGTTATGATGCTTGACGCAAGAAAGGCGCCGGGTGGGAAAATGCCGGTTGTGCTCTCGAGCGAGGCAGGCGGTACGATGATCCACGAGGCCGTGGGGCACGGGCTTGAAGCCGACCTTGCGCAGGAAAAACTCTCCGTATACTCCGGGAAGATGGGAGAGATGGTCGCTTCACCGCTTATTACCGTCATAGACGACGCAACGATTCCTTTTAAGCGCGGGTCGGGTTTCTTCGACGGCGAGGGGTCGCCCACAGAAAAGACCGTACTGGTCCAGGACGGGGTTTTAAAGGGTTATATGTACGATAGGATTACCGCCATGAAAGACGGGGTCAAGTCCACCGGAAATGGCCGCCGCCAGTCTTATAAAAACAGACCCATTCCTCGTATGACGAACACGATGATAGCGCCGGGCAAGACTAATCCAGATGAAATACTTGCCTCACTTAACGAAGGTCTTCTGGTCACGAAGATGGGCGGGGGGCAGGTCAATACTGTAAACGGCGACTTTGTGTTCGAGGTGACCGAGGGATATATGATAGAGGGCGGGAAGCAGGGTGAACCGGTCAGGGGCGCTACCTTAACCGGAAACGGTCCTGAGATTTTAATGAATATAGACATGGTGGGTTCGGACCTTGGTTACGGCATAGGGACTTGCGGGAAGGACGGGCAGGGCGTGCCTGTGGCCGATGCGCAGCCCACCATTCGTATTCCCGAAATAGTCGTCGGCGGGGAGGTTACATAACGTTATAACTGCTCAGACCTGTGTTGCTCCTTGATTCGCAGTTTCGGCGTACTAAATAGTGACAGAGCGTCATAACTTCCCAGACCTGTGTTGCTCCTTGATTTGTAGTTTCAGTGTACTACATAGTACTACCTCAACACCTGCGGTGAGCAAATTAGTAAACAGGCTTTTTTGCCGGACGGGTCGTTATAATTTGCAATGACTGTTGCATCATTTGCCGTGCGCAAGCACCTTCGTCGCGCCTTGGTCTGGATTGTTCTGGCACTCTGTGAATTTTTCTCTCTTTTTGATGTTTCGGCACGTGAACGCACCGAAACAATGAAAAGCAGCAATATATTAAGGAGAATTTGAAATGCAACCCATACAAAAACCAATCACAGGTAAAGAGAGTCAGGGTGATTTACTGTTACCTCAACAGGCGTTGATTCAGTTCTACTGTGCTTTTAATAGTGGTGATATGGTTGCCATGTCAAAGAACTGGCAACAGTCAGAAGAGATTGCAATGGATAATCCTCTTGGAGGAATCAAGCGCGGCTGGAATGAAATAAAGGAAGTTTATGCGAAAATATTTTCAGGTCCGGCACTTGTTTACGTAGAGTATTACGACTATACTATTCATGAAACCAGCGAAACATTTTACGCAGTAGGTAGAGAGAGAGGATATTTCAGACTTGGTGAAGATGAAGTTACGCTTGAAATACGAACAAGCAGAATTTTTAAACGTGTGGATGGGGCATGGAAACAGGTGCATCATCACGGCTCAATTGAAGACCCAAAATTATTGGAGCGTTATCAAGCGGCAGTAAGTGGTAAGAAGTAGGGCTTGGTCCAAGTGAGGCTTCTGCTTACAAAGATTATAATCTCTCCTGATGTTTCGGTGTGTCACCGCGCCGAAACTCGCAAACTGCAAGTGTTAATGTATTATTGTCGTTGACTCCTATTGTCCCCCAATTATAATAAACCCATGCAACAGTTCAAAACATATTTTAAGGCAACCCGCCCCATGTTCTTTACGGCAGTTATACTGCCGGTATTGCTTGGAGCGGCCTACGCAAGGCATGCCGCGGGTTTAAACCGCGATTCCAGCGTCTGGCTTCTGGTGCTGACCCTTATAGCCGGAGTTCTTTACCATGCCGGTATGAACGTTATTAACGATTACTTCGACTACCTCGGCGGCACCGACAATATAAACGACGACCGGCTTACCCCTTTTACCGGCGGCAGCCGAATGATACAGGACGGGCTTATGACGCCTGCCGGAACTCTTTTGCTTTCGCTGTTGCTCCTTGCTGCCGGTACGGCAATCGGCCTTTATCTTGTCTACTTGACCGGCTGGGGCCTTTTGTTAATAGGAGCCGTTGGTTTATTTACCGGCTTTTTTTACTCGGCTCCGCCGCTGCGGCTTGTAGGCAGGGGGCTTGGCGAAGCGACTGTCGGGCTTAACTTCGGCATCTTGACAGTTATCGGGAGCTATTACGTACAGACCGGACGTTTCAGTCTGGCGGCAGCACTTATCTCCCTTCCCATTGGTTTCCTGATCGCCGGGCTTTTGTATGTTAACGGGTTCCCCGACCTTGAGGCGGACAGGGCAACAGGTAAGGTGACCCTTGTCGTGCGGCTTGGAGCAAAGACCGGCGCACGTGTGCTGCCGCTGATTTTTGCCTGCTCTTACGTAAGTCTTTTCGTAGCTGTTGCGGCTGGCTTTGTTCCACGGCTTGCTTATATTGCGTTTCTCTCTCTGCCATTTGCCCTTATGGCATGTGTCGGGGTGATTAGAAATTATGACAAACCAGCCCTTATGCTCGCTCCCATAAAAATGACCGTGCTCGCTCATTTCTTGACAGGGGTTTTGCTTGTGGTCTCGCTTGTGGTGTAATTGACTTTCAGGACAAATCTGATACTTTGACTTTGTTGTGATGATTTTTTAACAGACTCAAGGCAGCCTATCTAATAATTAACCCTGTTTTCCCTGGTGAAACTTATATGATACAGTGGTGTATATACATAAAACCGGTAATTGCATAGATTTTATTTTCTATTTTTAGTTGTAAAAATGCAAATTTGTCAATTCGTGTTGTTTTTTTGACACATTATGCAGGTCAGAGAGAATGTAACACCTTGATTTTAAAGGTATTTTTATTTTGGTACGCTTTTTGCATAGTATATAAGCATCATGAAACAGCAAACCTTAAGAGAAAAGATAGAATTTTCAGGCATAGGGCTTCATTCAGGCGTTAATACCCGTGTCAGGATGCTGCCGTCCGAGGCAGGTTCAGGTATAGTGTTTGTAAGGACAGACCTTGCGGACGCGCCTGAGATCAGGGCAAGAAGCAAGAATGTCGTTTCGACGAGTTTTGCTACGACACTTGGAGAAAACGGAGCCACGGTCGGCACGGTAGAACACCTGCTGGCGGCTTTTTACGGGCTTGGCGTTGATAACGCAAGGGTAGAGGTTGACGGCCCCGAGGTTCCCATAATGGACGGGAGCGCCGAGCCGTTTGTTGATATGATATCCAAGTCAGGTCTTACTACCCTTGACGCGCCGAGACGTTACCTTGTAGTTAAAAAACCCATGAAGGTTTCTAACGGTGAAAGCCATGTTTACCTGCTTCCGCCGGATAGTGAAGATAATCATGAAGGGCTTAC
>CBDUXY010000076.1:0-12352 GCA_965371305.1 uncultured bacterium | reverse complement strand
AAAAAGTCAGAAGGAAAAAAGTCATGTGATACTCTTACCAGGGAAAAAAAGTTCGGTGACTCTGTCACCGGACTTTTTATTAATAGACGGGGTGCATCGTATAGACTCGCTTAATACTATCGACCAGCTCGCAATAGTCTCTGGCGACTCAAAAAGCGCAAGCATCGCCTGCGCCTCAATTGTTGCAAAAGTAGCGCGCGATAATATTATGTGCGCTTATCATACGTATTATCCCCAGTACAATTTCCCGGCCAACAAAGGGTACGGCACACGAGAGCATGTTACGGCACTTCGTAATTGCGGCCCTACTCCTATACACAGAAAGTCCTTTAAGGTTAAAGCCTTGCAGGGCGAGGCTTAAGGCAGGCACTTATGGTTTTCGGTCTTTTTTCAAAGGATAAGAAGGGTAAGAAGGAAGACTCACCTGATATCTCAGGTGAGTCAAAAAACAGCGCAAAGGAACTTGGCCGGCAGGGTGAGGCTGAGGCCGTGCGCGTGTTAAAGAAAAAGAAATACAAGATTGTGGAGTGTAACTATAGGACGCGCTTTGGCGAAATAGATATTATTGCGGTCGCAGTTAAAACCAGGACCGTTATATTCGTCGAGGTTAAGACACGCCGAGGGCGCAGTTACGGCCTGCCTAAAGACGCGGTGGACGCAAGAAAACAAGGCCGTTTGTTAAAGTCTGCCGACATGTTCATGATGGCCAACCAGAGGACCTACTCTGACTATGACGCGAGATTTGACGTGCTGTCCATAGAGCTGAAAGACGGTAAATTCCAAACCGAACATATTGAGAACGCCTTTGGCAGGGAGTAGGGGAGTGGTAAGTGCTGTAACCGTAATGTTTTTATGATACTATTTAATAATATGACTTTTTTGAACCCAACAGGAGATTTGTTAATGAATAAAAGTTTTTTGATTAATTTAGTTACGGTCATGGTTCTGGTTGTTTTTGCCGTTGGCGGGTGCGGCGCGACCGAGCAGAAAGAGCCTGTTAAACCCAAGACCTGGGAAGAGGTGATGAAACTAAAAACTTTGCCGGAAATTTCAAAGATCATCAAGTCCAGCGGTGTTGGGGATATAAAGGGTTGGCCCGCGATTGCCTCTTTAAATGCGATTGACGAGATTGCAAAGGAAGAGAATCAAGAGCAAGTCGCAGCACTTGCTAATGCAATGTCGCTTTTTGAAAAGATTCGCGAGTATGAGTCCGCAAACACAGGCTTTGAGCCAACTGCTGCGCAGGAGGTTGTTTCTACCTACGCAAACCTTTCCAAGGCACTCAGGAGGAGCGGCGGTTACACGAACCTGGTGCTTGCCGATACGGTTAACCGTCTTGCCGTAAGGCGAATCGGGGCCTATCTAAAGACCACTGAGGACAAAAAAGTCCCGCCTTATGAACAGGCATCGCAGATGCTTGCGACACTTGAGCTGCCCGGTCTTTCAATGAGTGAGTTTGCACGCGTGATGGTAGATGAAAAATACAAGGTCAAAGAAGGGACAGACTTTGATACTATTGCAGGCGCAAAGACCCTGCTTGAAGTTTTAACCGCCCTTGGTACGAATTATAGCGAGATGTACGGGCAGTTTAACGGACGTATTGCTCAGAAGGGCTCGACCGTTTTATTGCTGCACGAAAGAGATCTTCCGTCGCTTCTGTGGCGTATGGGAGAGACCGACATGATAGCTACGGCTTTTTTGCCCGGTTTTCTTGAATTTATCGCTAAAGGCGGAAGGTACTCTGATTTAAAGTTGCCGGATTCCCCCCCCCTCCCGGGTGAGAAAAAAAGTCAATCAATAGAATCCGATACTCCCGAAACCCCCGAAGCGACTGAACTTACCGAGGAAGAGCAGAAAAAGTTTCAGGAGCTTGCCAGCAAGAGGGCCGCAGAGTGGGGCAAGATGCTTAATGACACGTTGGAGAGATTTATGGACAAAGAAGCAAGGTCGCGTTTTAAACACGAGTTCATGGGTGTCTACGGCATAAACGGAACAACCGTTAAGGTTGTTTATGATAATCTTGTCTCGCCCGAAAACGAGCCTTTTTTCTATGCCATGGCCCTTGTCTAAGGTCGCTCTCGGAGCGCTGAGGGTTTCTTGTGTGTTTTTGGGTTTTTTTTATTTTATTTCACTCTTACTGCGCGCTACCCCTTGCCTTAAGCGTATCTTTACGTTTATAATCTAATATTCCATGCAAACAGATGTTTTTTGTGTTTTTGTACCCGGACCTGATTTGCCTGGCGCACGCATGTCGAGTGTTTTGTGATTTATCTTTGAGGGGTAGGAGTGGAGGCTTTTTAATAGTTAGTTCTATGGCTAAAAAGAAAAAAAGAAAACAGTCGGTAAAAAAGACCGCACAAACTGCTTCGGCAAAGGTCGCGCAAAAACGCACAAACGCAAACAATGCCTCTTCGTCCGGTATTGTTTACAACCTTGTTTTGATAGTTTTTGTCTGTCTTATCGTGGTTTTTGGTGCGCTTGCGCATGCCAGGAACAAGAGCTGGATGAACAGGACAGCTCTGTGGACGGACGTAATATCAAAATCTCCTGAAAAGCCGCGCGGACTTAACAACATGGGTCTTGATCATACGGAATCAGGGCGTATGGCCGAGGCCATAGTGGTGCTTGAAAAAGCCCTCCGCTTGGAGCCCAACCTGCACCAGGCCCATAACAATATAGGCATTGCAAAGTATGCCAGTGGCCATATGGACGTAGGTATGAATCACTTTAACATTGCTGTCAAGATAAACCCCGCGTACGATCAGGCGTACAATAACATCGGGCGCGGACATCTCAATGCAGGACGTTTCAGCGAGGCCTTGCCGTTTTTTGAGAAGGCACTTGAGATAACCAGACATTACCCGATGGCCAGAAGTAATCTTGGTATTCTTTATTATAAGACAAAGCGGCTCGACGACGCTGAAAGGGAGTTAAAGGAGTCGATAAGACTTAAGCCCGGATATACTGAGAGCTATACGTATCTTGCAGCCGTTTATTTCAAAAAAAACCAGCCGGACAAGGCAATCGAGGTCTGCAAAGACGGGCTTAGATACAAGCCGGATTCCGCGGATTTATTATTCTATATCGGGCAGTCGTATCTGCAAAAAAACATGAAACCGGAAGCCATAAGTTACTTTGAGCAGGTTTTGAAGCTCGTGCCGGGGGAAGTGAACTCCACGAGGTTACTTAAAAAACTAAGGGCGTCAGGCAACTGAGTTAACGGTTCTTTTTTCTAACCCAGGCAGCCTAAGAACAGCCACAGGCTGCCTGAGAACAGTCTCAGACTGCCAAGAACAGCCTCAGGCTGCTAAGAACAGTCTCAGACTGCTAAGAACAGTCTCAGACTGCAATTTTGTTGAATTTGAGATTAAAAGCTGTTATTTTATTTGTTTGTTATTTTATTACATTTGAAGGAATGAATGAATTTTGAGTGATTCGGGCGTTATAAAGCCGGTGGTAGAGAGGCCTTGTGTTGAAAAACGCGCTGCGAAAAAACGTCTGCCTTCTTATTTAAGACGGCCGCTTGGTCGTCCGGCCCGTTTGCATGAAATGAAAAAGCTCCTTCGCTCGCGCGGGCTTCATACGGTTTGCGAGAGTGCGAGGTGTCCTAACATAGGAGAGTGTTTTTCAAAACCCACGGCAACGTTTATGATCCTTGGCGATGTGTGCACAAGGGGGTGTGGGTTTTGCAGCGTTAAGGGAGATGCAAAGCCACTTAGGGTGGATTCAAACGAGCCGGAAAATATTGCAAAGACGGCAAAGGAGCTTGGACTTAAACATGTTGTCATCACCTCTGTAACAAGAGACGACCTCACGCTTGGCGGGGCTGTGCAGTTTGCAGACACAGTAAGGGCCGTGCGTGCCGCGTCCCCGGGTACTCGCGTGGAGGTTTTGACGCCTGATTTCAGAGGCAATGTTTTGTCTATAGACACGGTACTTGAGGCCGCGCCGGACGTCTTCAACCATAACGTTGAGACCGTACCAAGGCTCTATCCGGTCGTAAGGCCTGAGGCCGATTTTGATACGTCTCTTTCGGTACTTGAGAGAGCTGCCAATAGCGGCGTGCTTACGAAAACCGGTCTTATGCTCGGTTTTGGCGAGAGGCGCGCGGAAGTGGAAGAAACCCTCACCCGTCTTTACCGGGCCGGGTGCGACGCAGTTACAATAGGGCAGTATTTAAGACCCTCAAGAGAGAACCTTGAAGTAACTGAGTATGCCACAGAAGAAACTTTCAAGTATTTTGAAAAATTTGCAAAAAGTTTGGGGATAAAATATGTTTTCTCCGGGCCTTTTGTCAGAAGCTCTTATAACGCCGGAGAGATGTTTGAATAGTAGATTGTTTACCGTTTGTCGTTCTCGCGAACGCGGGAATCCAGGTGCAAACGTTTTTTTGCACGCGGACGCATCGAATCGTTAAAATTTTTTAGTTCTGAGACATTTTACCAGCAACTTTTTTGAAATTTAATAATTTACATCAAATAACAGACAGAGTGATATAACAATGGACGATTTTCATAGAATAAAACGCCTCCCCCCTTACGTCTTTAACATAGTCGGGGACTTAAGGGCAGAGGCAAGGCGCAGGGGTGAAGATATAATCGACCTTGGTATGGGTAACCCGGATATGCCGACGCCGCCCCATATAGTGGAGAAACTCGTAGAGGCTGTACAAAACCCGCGTAACCACCGTTATTCGGTTTCAAGGGGCATATATAAGCTGCGCCTTGCTATCTCCGACTGGTACAAGCGCCGCTACGACGTTGACATAGACCCGGATACAGAGGCAGTCGCGACCATGGGCTCGAAGGAAGGCTTAGCTCACCTGGTCCTTGCCATCACCGGCCCCGGCGACTGCGTGCTTGCGCCTAATCCGACGTATCCGATTCATGCCTATTCGGTCGTTATTGCAGGAGCCGATTTAAGGAGTATACCGCTTCAGCCGGGCGTTGATTTTTTCGAGGAACTGCTTAAGGCCACCAAAGAGGCCTGGCCCAAGCCAAAACTGCTTATAATTAACTTTCCTCACAATCCAACGACAGAGATTGTGGATAAGGACTTTTTCGTTAAAATTGTTGACTTTGCAAAGGAGCATAATATGATGGTCATTCATGACCTGGCCTACGCCGATATTGTGTTTGACGGTTATAAGGCTCCGAGCTTTCTTCAGGCTCCGGGGGCAAAAGACGTAGGTGTAGAGTTCTTTAGTCTTTCAAAGAGCTATAACATGCCGGGCTGGAGGGTCGGGTTTGCCGTTGGCAATCCCAAGATGATAGCCGCCCTTACGCGGATGAAGAGTTATCTTGATTACGGCATGTTCCAGCCAATCCAGATTGCTTCGATAATCGCTTTGAATGGCCCGCAGGAGTGCGTACGGCAGATTTGCGAGACGTACAGAAAACGCCGCGACGTGCTTATAGAGAGTTTTTCAAATGTAGGTTGGGAGATAGAAAAACCAAAGGCAACCATGTTTGTGTGGGCAAGGATACCGGAGCAGTACAGGCCCATGGGCTCGCTGGAGTTCTCTAAATTCCTGCTTACCGAGGCAAAAGTTGCTGTCTCGCCTGGTATCGGATTTGGCGATTACGGGGACGAATACGTCAGGCTCGGTCTTGTGGAAAACAGCCACAGGCTCCGGCAGGCAGCAAAGGGAGTTAAAAAGGCTTTTGCCCAGGGTGTGCCGGCTAAGTCTACGACGTAACAGGCAAGGTAACTACGAAATAACCACGTACACGATGAAACATGCAGCATGCGGTAAAAAAAGAAAAGGAGTCGCCGCTTAATTTTCGGCCAGGTACTTAAGATATTTATGAAAAAAATAAACGTAGGACTTATTGGAATGGGCACGGTCGGTACAGGCGTATACCGGGTGCTGACGGAAAACGCCTCTGTGATCAGTGATAAACTTGGCTGCGAGGTTGTGCTTAAGCGCATTGCCGACCATGACATAGAGAGAGACCGTGGCGTTACGGTCCCGTACGGTATTTTTACTACTGATTCAAACGACATTTTAAACGATCCCGATATTTCAATTGTCATAGAACTCATTGGCGGCACAGGGGTAGCAAAAGATATTGTCATATCAGCCCTTAATGCCGGTAAACACGTGTCAACGGCTAACAAAGCGTTAATTAGCACGCATGGCCCCGAGATATTCGATGCGGCTGTAAAAAACAACGTTGAGATAGGTTTTGAGGCAAGCGTTGGCGGTGGTATTCCCATAATAAAAGCTCTTAAAGAGGGGCTGAGCGCAAACAGGATCGAGTCCATCTACGGTATTATAAACGGAACCGCCAACTACATCTTAACCCGTATGACGAACGAAGGCAGTAACTTTGCAGACGTCTTAAAAGACGCGCAGGCACTTGGTTACGCAGAGGCCGATCCGACCTACGATATAGAAGGTATAGATACGGCCCATAAGCTCGCCATACTCATTAACATTGCTTACGGCACCTACGTTAGCCACGACGATATTTATACAGAGGGAATTACGCGCATCACAGCCCTTGACGTTGCGTTTGCAAAGGAACTTGGTTACAAGTTAAAGCTCCTTGCTATTGCAAAATCAACTGACGGCGAAATTGAGGCTCGGGTTCACCCTACAATGATACCGGCGAACCATCCGCTCTCAGCCGTAGAAGGGGTGTTTAACGCAATCCACATTGTCGGCGACGCTGTAGGGCCTGTTATGTTTTACGGCCAAGGGGCCGGGATGATGGCAACGGCAAGCGCGGTTGTAGCGGACGTGGTGGACATAGCAAGAAACATAGTGAAACATGCGGACATTCCCGTGCGTACGCCTCTTGGCTGCACCGACGACGCAATAAAAGACGTAACCATTAAATCCATGGACGACATTGAGGCGCACTATTACATGCGTTTTTCCGCAATCGACCGTCCGGGCGTGTTATCAAAGATAACCGGCGTACTGGGAGAGCATAACATAAGCGTGTCTTCTGTAATTCAGCGCGAAAGGCAGGAAGAAGAGGCCGTACCACTTGTAGTGATTACCCATAACGCGTTTGAGCGTGAGGTGCGGGCCGCGGTAGAAGAGATTGAAAAACTTGACGTGGTCGTGGATAAAACCATGTACATTAGAATAGAGGCTGAATCGTAATGGAGCTGCTTAGTAGAAAAGGTCTCTGGAGGGGCATAGTAAGGGAGTTTCGCGACTATCTGCCGGAGATAAGAGAAGAAAATATAGTTACCTTGATGGAGGGCAACACGCCTCTTGTCGAGTCGCATAACCTAAAGGACGTGCTTGGCGACATCAGGGTACTCTTTAAGTATGAAGGGCTTAACCCCACGGGTTCTTTTAAGGACAGGGGGATGACCTTTGCCGTGTCCAAGGCAAAAGACGACGGGGCAAAGGCCGTTATATGCGCCTCGACCGGCAACACCTCTGCCGCGGCGGCGGCGTACGCGGCAGCAGCCGGGATGAAGGCCTACGTGTTAGTGCCGGAAGGCAACATCGCCCTTGGTAAACTATCTCAGGCAATGATGCACGGGGCAATGGTGCTGGAAATAAAAGGTAATTTTGACCAGGCCCTTCAAATTGTAAAAGAAGTAACGGAAAATTATCCGGTGACCATGGTTAACTCGCTGAACCCTTACCGTATCGAGGGGCAAAAGACAGCCGCCTTTGAGATATGCGAGCACCTTGGACACGCCCCGACCTATCACTTCCTGCCGGTTGGAAATGCCGGCAATATCACGGCCTACTGGAAGGGATATAACGAGTATATGGACAAGGGCTACGTAACGAATATACCTAAGATGATGGGCTTTCAGGCAGCAGGGGCGGCGCCAATCGTAATAGGTATGCCGGTAGATCATCCCGAGACCATCGCAACTGCAATAAAGATTGGGAACCCTGCGAGCTGGGACGAGGCGCTTCGGGCGCGTGATGAGAGCGGGGGTATTATTGAGGCCGTGACCGACGAAGAAATACTTGCCGCGTACCAGATGGTGGCATCAAGGGAAGGGGTGTTTTGCGAGCCCGCCTCGGCGGCCTCTCTTGCAGGACTAATTCAGTGCAGGAAACAAGGAATAATTAGCGACGGCGATACGGTTGTTTGCACCCTTACCGGGCACGGACTTAAAGACCCGGATGTGGCTATTCAAGTTTCGGAAAAACCTGTTAAAGTCTCACCTGACTTAAAAGAGATAATAAAGGTCATGGGGCTTTAAGTGGTTAAAATACTACGGTTGTCGGTTATTCTTTGGAGAGTTTAAATGAGACGCTTTGCCGGTATTTTTGTATGTCTACTATTGATTTTGTCTGTTATGAGTGTATACTCCAGGGCATCAGATAAAAGGTTTAATCCTGACAGCCTTGACAGAGCTGATTTAAACGAATATGTGGAAAATATTTCCACGAAGAAAGTCTCAGAAGCTTTTCAAATTGACCTGACAGGGGACGGAGGGGCGGAAGAGCTGATAGGTGTTCTTTGTGGTAATGGCGGCTGTGTGTACTATGTTTTTATGAACCTCGGGGCGGAAAAGTATAAGTTCTCAGGTTCAGTTTTTCTCCAGAAAAGTGGCTTTGAGGTCTTAAGCAATAAGCGACATGGATTCCACGATATACTTGCATATACTCATCTTAATGCAAGGACCGGTAATCTCTTTAGACTCGAGTTTAACGGCTCTAAATATTTAAAGACTGTGTCTTTTATCGTTAATCCAGAATTGTTTGAACTCTTAAGGCCTGAGAAGTTTAATGATTAATCTCGCAAACCTTAAAAGAGATAATAAAGGTGATGGGTTTGTAAGCGGTTTTATTGTTAGAAGTGGATAAAAAGAAAAAGGTTTTTTAAATTAAATAAATTAAAAAAAGGTTTTTTTATGAAATACGTAATCATGATAGGCGACGGCATGGCCGACGACCGTGTGACCGAACTTAAAGGTCGGACCCCGCTTGAGCACGCAAGGACTCCTAACATGGACAGGCTTGCTACGGAAGGTGAACTTGGGCTTTTCAGGAGTGTCCCCGGAGACCTCCCTCCCGGAAGCGACGTTGCAAACCTGAGCATACTCGGTTACGACCCGAGAAAATATTATACCGGCAGGGCGCCTTTTGAGGCCGCAAATATGGGTGTTGAGCTCTCTCCAACCGACGTTGCTTTTCGCTGCAACCTTGTTTCCTTGACCGACTATGAGGGAGCATTCGTGATGGCCGATTATAGCGCCGGTCATATTACGACAGAAGAAGCCGCTGAAATCATCGAAACCCTTGACGCTGAGTTCAAAGACCGCAATGTCAGGTTTTATCCTGGTAAATCCTACCGCCATTTGATGGTGTGGGAGAACGGTTCTGAGGATATGGTAACAGTGCCTCCTCATGACATAAGCGACAAGGAAATCGAGCGATATATACCAAATGGCGAAGAAGCGTTTAAGTTAAACGCCTTAATGGCGCGTTCGTGGGAGGTCCTTAAAGACCACCCTGTTAACGTTAAAAGACGCGAGGCCGGTAAGAATACAGCCGACAGTATTTGGCTTTGGGGGCAGGGCAAGGCCCCCGAACTCCCGACCCTTAAAGAAGTTTACGGCATTAACGGGGGGATGATCTCGGCAGTTGATCTGCTAAACGGTATAGGTCTTTATGCAGGGCTTGAGGTAATAGACGTACCGGGTATAACCGGCTACCTTGATACCGATTACCAGGCCAAGGCCTCTTACGCAAGAACTGCGTTAAAGGTTATGGACTTTGTATGTATACACGTTGAGGCCCCGGACGAGGCAGGACATCAGGGGCTTGTTAAGGAAAAAGTTCAGGCAATAGAGGATTTTGACGAGAAGATTGTTGGTCCTGTATTGAAGGGGCTTGAAGAAGATCATGAAGATTACAGGGTGCTTGTCATCTCCGATCATCCAACCCCTGTGGAACTGAAGACCCACACCCGCGACCCGGTACCTTTTGTCATATACGGTTCGGGCGTGAGCGAGGGGGTGCAGGAAGTAGCCAGGTTTACCGAATCCTGCGCCGTTAAGACTGGCCTTATTGTGGAAGAGGCAACTGATTTGCTTGAGGCATTTCTTGGTCACGGCCCTGTTTGAAAATTCCTGCTTCCTGTTTCCTGAGATATATTAAATAATATTGATAGTCAAATGGGTTCAATCTTTCTGGTTGGATCCGTTTTTCTTTGCTGTGTTTTCAGTCGAAAAGAAACCCTGAACCTGGAATCACATCATGAAAAAATTAAAAAGATTTAATTTTTTTTCTTGACAAGGTGCAGTGAAAATGATATTCAATATCATCAGGGTGTGTTTTTATTATATCATTGGATACAGGGGAGGAGCAGAGATTGCCGGTTTTTTTTCAGAAGCTACACAGAGCAGCAGGCGTTGCGTCGATAATAGTAATATTGTTTGTTACGATAACCGGCTTGTTGTTGAACCACAGAGAGGGGCTTGCCCTGCATGATAAGTACGCGGAGAACAGCGCTATTCAGACGATTTCAGGCACGGCAGTCGCCGGGGGGCAGGGGGAAGTGGCGGATGATGAAGCCGAGCCTCCAACGTGGGAGAGGGTTTTAACTGTTCTGCATTCAGGCAGATTTTTTGGCGCAAATACAAACGTAATCCTTGACCTCACTGCACTGGCAATCCTGCTGCTCTCTTTGTCAGGACTCTACATGTGGGTTGTGAGGAGAAACTCGGGCAGGATCGGCGCAATTAAAGCTGAGGCATCTTTTATGAAAACCACGGACCGTATGGTTGAGATTTCAAGATCTACCGGTGGACTAAAGAACGTCTCAGGCAGGCTTCAGCATATCTCCAAACATATGCACAGGCATATTGAGGAAAGTGGAGATGTGTTTGAAACAAACGAGTTTAATGAAATTAAAGACCACTTTAAGGAACTCGACTTGATCATCGGTTCCCTTATTAACAGGATTGACAAGATAACGGATAAGTCGGACTAAGCAAGCATAAATTAGATTTTTTTAGCAAACCGTTGAAAATGAATATTATTTTCAATGTAAGTAAGTAGGGAAGTCTTTAAATAAAAAAACAAAAAAACAAAAAAAACTAAAAAAAAAGGAGAGAAAAGGATGAAAAGGTTTATTGTATTTGTAGCAGCGTTGAGCATGTTTTTATTCGGTGTTGCAACGGTAAGGGCAGAAGACGCAAATGTGGACGAGAAGCGCGAAAGGCTTGAGAGGCTTGAAGACGAGCTCGATAGCCTTAGAGAAGATATTGAGACCCTTAAAGAGAGTGGCGGCGGCCATGGCGGAGGATTTAGTTCCGGCAAAACAACTCTTGGCGGTTACGGTGAGCTGCATTTTAGCGATTATAAAAACGTGGATAAACCAAGCGTGGTCGACTTTCACCGTTTTGTGCTTTTTATAGGGCATGAGGTCAACGACTGGATTACGCTTGAAACCGAGTTCGAACTTGAGCACGCCTTAAGCGGTGATGGTAAGAAAGGTGAAGTTGAGCTTGAGCAGGCCTTTCTGGACTTTCACCTGTCAAAGGCGGTTAACGTAAGGACAGGTCTGTTTCTCCTGCCCATAGGTATTACCAACGAGCACCACGAGCCGCCGACCTTTTACGGAGTGGAAAGGCCTGACGTGGATAAAAACGTCATACCTACTACCTGGTGGGAGGCGGGCGCCGGTATTCACGGAGAAGTTGCGCCGGGGCTTAAATATAAGCTCTACCTGGTGTCTAGTTTGGACGCGGCTGGTTTTAAGGCAAGCAGCGGCATTAGAAGCGGCAGACAGAAAGTCAGCAAGGCCGTGGCCGAGGATTTTGCAATCACAGGACGCCTTGAATACAGCGCTATAAAGGGGCTTAAGCTTGGCGGGTCCTTTTTCTCCGGCAACACCTCTCAAAACGTAGACGCGCTCGGTGATGCAAAGGTGACACTGCTTGAGGCCGACGTCCAGTACACTATTGATAACTTTGAATTTAAAGGCCTTTACGCAACCGTAGACATAGACGATGCCGACAAGATATCTGCCTTTACAGGTGAAACGGTTGGCGAGGAAATAGTGGGTTGGTACGTTGAAGGGGCATATCGTTTTATGGAGCACCTTTTGCCTAAGAGTGATCAGGAGCTTGCGGTGTTTTTAAGATATTCCGAGTACAATACCCAGGAAGAAGTTGCAAGCGGGTTCATGGCTGACGGTAAAAACGACATTCAAGTAACAACCATAGGTATTGATTATAAGCCGCACCCCAGTGTCGTTATTAAGGCGGACTTCCAGGACCGCGACAACAATTCGTCAACCGTCGAGGCGACGGACCAGTTTAATGTCGGTGTCGGGTACATGTTCTAAGTTTTTTTTTAAAAGGGCTGGGAGGTTTTTGTCATGAAAAATACCTCCCAGCGCCTACTAAGAAA
>CBDUXY010000075.1:0-12412 GCA_965371305.1 uncultured bacterium | reverse complement strand
CTGAGCCTGACTTACCCGTATGGCTGGTTTGTTTTTTAATGTCTTGCAGCCTGGTTCAGAGGTAGTTTACTGATAAAAAAATTAACATGCAGGCTTAAATACAAAGTTTTTTTTGGCTCCCTGCTGTTTTATGCTGTCAACCGTTAGCTCAATTTTCTCACTTCCCCTTCCGACCCCTTGCTATTGTGTACTGTCAATCGTTATCTTAATTTTCTCCCCCCCCCCTTCCGATTGCCTGCTATCGCGTGTTGTCAATCGTTATTGCGGTTATTGTTTCCACTCTGTCTACCTTTGCGTTTTTCATCCTTTTTTTCAAGGTGTCTTGTTTCAAACAGGTACTGAATGATCAGGTAGTATCCAACCCGCCCTTCGTGAGCCATGTTGGATTAAAAAAAATTAATTTTTGTTGAACTGTAAAAATCGCTATGTTATAGTAACTGCTGAAGATATTAAATACTGGGGGGTAACTTATTAATGGACTTTGTTAATGACAAAATTCAGACCATGGATGAAGGTTTGGAAAACGAGTTTGAAAAACTATATGAGGACAGTTTCAAACAGTTTCAGGAAGGTGAGCTTGTAACCGGTGTAATCGTAAAGATTGCCGGTGACGCTGTTGTAGTCGATATAGGCTACAAATCAGAAGGTATTATTCCGACCCATGAGTTCTACGGTCCGGACGGACTTCCTACCGTATCGGTGGGTGAAGACGTCACCGTGCTTCTGGTCAAGTGGGAGGACGATAAAGGTCATGTGGTTCTGAGCAAATCAAAGGCAGACCAGTTAAAGGTATGGGATGACCTGATTGAATCGTGCCGTGATAATTCAGAGATGGAAGGTGTTATAGCAAAAAGAGTAAAAGGCGGCTACCACGTGGATATTAACGGAGTCATGGCTTTCCTGCCAAACTCACAGGTAGACTTAAAGCCCATTAAAGACCCTGATTCACTTATCGGCCAGACCTACGGCTTCAGGGTAATAAAATACAATAGAAGAAAAAGTAACGTAATTGTGTCCAGACGTGTGATGCTCGAAGAACAAAGAGAGAAGATGCGCGAGCAAACGCTTTCCACCATTGACGAGGGTTCTTTTGTCGAGGGCATAGTTAAGAATATTACCGATTACGGCGCTTTTGTCGACCTTGGCGGATTAGACGGCCTGGTCCACTTAAGCGACCTGTCATGGGGCAAGGTCTCACACCCTTCCCAGATCTTGAAAATAGGCGATACTATTATCGTAAAGGTGCTTAAGTTTGATAAAGACGAGCAGAGAATATCTCTTGGACTCAAGCAGACAAGGCCCGATCCCTGGCTTACGGCCAGAGAGAAGTATCCGATCGATTCAAAGGTCCCCGGTAAAGTAGTTAACATCGCTGACTACGGGGCGTTCGTTGAAATCGAACAGGGGCTTGAAGGCCTTGTGCATATCTCCGAGATGGCCTGGACAAAGATCCGCCATCCGTCGCAAAAGCTTAAGGTCGGTGATGAAGTTACGGTCATGGTGCTTGACATGGACCCTGAGTCCAAAAGGCTTTCACTCGGCATAAAGCAGGTTGAATCTAATCCGTGGGAAGACCTTGCAGAGAAGTGCCCTCCGGGAAGCAAGGTGAAAGGGGTGATTAAAAACATCACCGATTTCGGAGTTTTCGTCGGCATCGACCAGGGTATAGACGGGCTTGTGCATGTCTCTGATATTTCATGGAAGAAAATAAAACATCCGTCCGAAATATTTAAAAGAGGTCAGGAAGTGGAAGCGGTTGTTCTTAACATCGATAAAGCAGGCCACCGTTTCTCGCTCAGCACCAAGCTGCTTGAGAAAAACCCGTGGCAGGATGTTGGTGAACGTTACAACCCGGGGATGATTGTTGACGGCAGGGTGACGAGTGTTGCCGACTTCGGCGCCTTCGTGCAACTGGAGCAGGGTCTTGAAGGGCTTGTGCACGTAAGTGAGCTTAACCGTGGCAAACAAAAAGGCGGTGGCATTCGCGTTAACGATGCGGTGGAAGTGGAGATACTCAACGTAAACTGCGAAGAGAGAAAGATCGGCCTGAGCATTAGAAGCGTTACCAAGGCGACTGAGACAACTGAGGCGGCGCAGGAAGAGGGGGGTGGCTCCGAAAAGCCGCAGGAAGTGGAAGCTTCCGAGAAAGCGTCGGAAGTGGAAAGCTCCGAAAAGCCGCAGGAAGTGGAAGCTTCCGAGAAAGCGCCGGAAGGGGAAAGCTCCGAAAAGCCGCAGGAAGTGGAAGCTTCCGAGAAAGCGTCGGAAGGGGAAGGGGAAAGCTCCGAAAAGACACAGGAGACCCGGGCTTCTGAAACAAACGAAGCTTTGTTGGGTGAAGGTAGTGAAGAATTGGAAACATCGTCTTCAACAGAGGTAGTAGAGGAAGTAGAGGAAAGTACAGCAGGCGAGGATGACAAGGAAGACGAAGAAAAGACTGCTCCGGAGGCCGACACTGCTGCCGGCGTATCTGATAGCGACGCCGGTATTGAAGAGCCTGTAAAGCAGGCAGCCGATACGGTTGAGCCTGAGTCTGAAACTGACGCTGACGCTAACACTGAGCAAAGCCAGGACGCCGTGAAACAGAACTCTGCCGAAACAGGCATTATTGACGAGCAGGAGCAAACGGCAGCAGTGGCCTCGGAAAAGGTATAGACCGGTTTAAATGAAACGTATAATCATAAACATATTTGCCGTGGTGGGGGCTGTTTTTCTTGTAATCATTGGCCTTTCCATGCTTATTGCCATTTTGGCCGGTGATTCAATGCACTATGGCGATAAGGTCGCCATAGTCGAGATAAACGGCATCATACTGAACCCGGATGCAGTAAACCACACCCTCAATGAGTACCGGGTGCGGGACGATATAAAGGCCGTCGTACTCAGGATTAATTCACCGGGAGGCTCGGTTGGACCTTCGCAGGAGATATATGACGAGGTAAAACGCCTGCAAAACGAAAAACCGGTCGTCGTTTCAATGGGCGCAGTTGCGGCCTCGGGTGGGTACTATATAGCGGTTGCCGCTGATAAGATCGTTGCAAACCCCGGTACCATAACAGGAAGCATCGGCGTTATAATAGAGTTTATGAACGTTGAAGGGCTCTTTGATAAGATAGGGCTTAAAACAAACACCGTTAAGAGCGGACATTTTAAGGACACGGGTTCTCCTACAAAGGAGCTTGCCGCTGATGAAAGGAAACTCCTTCAGGCCCTGATAGACGACGTTCATTCGCAGTTCGTCCTGGCCGTTGTAGAGGGACGCAATATGACTGATGAAGAGGTTAGAGCAGTTGCGGACGGACGAATTCTTTCCGGCTCGCAGGCGATGGAGGCAGGGCTTGTCGATAGGCTCGGAAATTTAACAGTTGCCATAGAGCTTGGAGCTGAACTTGCCGGCATCGAGGGTGAGCCGAACGTACTTTATCCTCCCCCTCCAGGAGGATTTATAAACGAGCTTTTCGGAAGCGAGACGAGTGGAAAACTTGCCGGGTTTGTAAGTGGATTTAAAATAATGTATAAGCTGCCGAATTTTGCAGGATAACAGGCGCTACGATGCGTCTCTGACGTTTTACAACGCCGTAGGAGGTTTGTTCAATGACAAGAAGCGAACTAATAGAAGAAGTTGCTTCCAGGTCGCCTAACTTTACAAAAAAGGACGTTGAGCTGATTATCTCAACGTTGTTTCAAAGTATAGGTGAGAGCCTTGCAAGGGGAGAGAAGATCGAGGTAAGGGGGTTTGGAAGCTTCAAGGTGAAGCAAAGGAATGCCCGGAAAGGGCGCAATCCAAAGTCCGGTGAGGGTATTTTTGTCGATTCCAAGAGTGTGCCGTTTTTCAAGGCAGGCAAGGAACTCAGAGAACGGGTCGATTCGGACTCCGAATAAATACCTTGGCGGGCGAAGTGGGCAATAAGCTTTTGGATCTACTGAACTAAAGATATACACTAATAAACATTACGTCATACGCCGTACGCAACACCTCAAGGCGGGCGAAGCGGGCAATTGGCTCCTGGACTGACGGAACTAAAAATACACAAAAAACTATTGCACCATTTGCCGTGCGCAGCACCTCAAGGCGGGCGAATTTATAAACAGACACGTTATCGTGTTTATACAGTTGCCTTAGGACAATTGCTGCTCCTTGCGTAAATAAATTTACTATCTATGAAAAATCTCTGGGCTCCCTGGCGGGGGCAATATTTTAAAGAAGAAAAGACAGGCGATTGCATCTTCTGTGTGGGCGCTCAAAAAGAAACCTCCGAAGATTTGCTTCTTTATAACGGAGACCTCTCCATAGTAATGCTCAATAAGTATCCGTACAACAACGGCCATACCATGGTCTCACCTAAAAGGCATACCGCTGATTTCACCTCCCTCAGTGCTGAAGAGTCCTTAGACATGACGCGCCTTATAAATAATACCATCTCGGCTCTTAAAAAACTATATTCCCCATGCGGTTTTAATGTTGGAATAAACCTCGGCACTGCCGCAGGCGCGGGCATTGCAGACCATCTGCACTGGCACGTGGTGCCCAGGTGGTCAGGAGATACTAACTTCATGCCTGTCTTAAGCGAGGTCAGGGTTATACCGTTACACCTTGAGCAGACTCTGACGGATCTACTTCCTTTTTTTAAAGATATTTAACCCGCATGGTAGTACTTGTACTTCATCTACTGCTTCTTTTAATCCATCTTCCTTCTTTTTTTATCTTTTAAATTGTTTTTCAATATCCATCCGGGACAGAATTAGCTTGACAAAACCTCTTATTTTTGATTTATTTCAATGTCATTTTAAGAAAAGAAAGGAAGTTGGTTTTTAGAAAGCCACAAACAAAAAAAAATGAAATAAAGATGCATATTGGAGGTTTTTTACCATGTCTGAAAAAATTATCTACACCGCAGTTGACGAAGCCCCGGCGCTTGCCACGTACTCTTTCTTGCCTATCATCCAGTCATACACAAAGGGGTCGGGAATTGAAATTGAAACAAGGGACATATCTCTTGCCGGCAGAATTATAGCTAATTTTCCCGACAACCTGACAGATGCCCAAAAACAAACCGACGACCTTTCCGCCCTTGGCGAGCTTGCAAAAACACCCGAAGCCAACATAATAAAACTCCCTAACATCAGCGCATCCATTCCACAGTTAAAGGCGGCCATTAAAGAGCTGCAGGATAAGGGTTATGCCCTCCCGGACTATCCTGAAAACCCTGCTAACGACTCAGAGCAAGAGTTAAAGGCAAGGTTCTCCAACGTGCTTGGAAGCGCGGTTAACCCGGTCTTGAGTGAAGGGAACTCTGACAGAAGGGCTGCCGTTGCGGTTAAGGAATATGCAAAAAAACACCCGCACTCAATGGGGGCGTGGAGGAGTGATTCAAAGTCCCATGTCTCTACCATGAGCAACGGAGATTTTGCCTCCAACGAAAAGTCAGCGACCATAGCTGAGGCAACAGATGCAAGAATTGAATTCGTAGGCGAGGACGGAGACGTCACCGTGCTTAAAGATGGCCTTGCTTATCAGGCAGGTGAAGTTGTTGACGGAACGTTTATGAGTAAGAACGCTCTTACGGCTTTTCTTGCCGAGCAGATAGAGGACGCAAAGGAAGAGGACGTTTTGTTTTCCCTGCACATGAAGGCAACCATGATGAAGGTCTCTGACCCGATCATCTTCGGTCACTGCGTGAAGGTCTTTTATAAGGACGCGCTTACTAAACATGCCGACAAGATAGCCGAGCTTGGCGTTAATTTTAATAACGGCCTTGGCGATCTGTACTCAAAAATAGAGAGCCTTCCTGACGCCGAGAAAGCGGAGATCGAAGCCGACATCCAGGCCGTATACGCAGACAGACCAGAGATCGCCATGGTTAACTCCGACAAAGGCATTACAAACCTGCATGTGCCAAGTGACGTGATAATCGACGCGTCAATGCCTGCTGCAATACGCACGTCAGGACAGATGTGGGGCCCCGACGGTAATCTTAAAGACACGAAGTTCGTCATCCCTGACCACAGCTACGCAAGCCTGTATCAGGAATGTATAGATAATTGCAAAAAGAACGGCGCCTACGACCCGGCAACCATGGGGACTGTGCCGAACGTCGGACTTATGGCGCAAAAGGCAGAAGAGTACGGCTCACACGACAAGACCTTCGAAGCGCCCGGTAACGGAATGATACGTATCGTTGACGCCTCTGGTAGCACAGTGCTTGAACACAACGTGGAAGAAGGGGACATCTGGCGTTCGTGTCAGGCAAAAGACGCCCCTATCCGCGACTGGGTAAAGCTTGCCGTTACCAGGGCAAGGGCAACAGAAGTGCCTGCAATATTCTGGCTCGATGAGAACAGGGCGCATGACGCGGAACTGATCAAAAAGGTAAATGCCTACCTGCCTGAGCACGACACGGACGGCCTTGATATTACCATCAAGCCTGTTGCCGAAGCCTCCCGCATCTCGCTTCAAAGGATGCGTGAGGGTAAGGACACCATCTCTGTAACCGGTAACGTGCTGCGTGACTATAACACCGACCTGTTCCCGATCCTTGAACTCGGCACGAGTGCAAAGATGCTCTCAATCGTCCCTCTTATGCAGGGCGGCGGGCTTTTCGAGACAGGCGCCGGCGGTTCTGCTCCTAAGCATGTCCAGCAGTTCGTGGAAGAAGGCCATTTAAGGTGGGATTCCCTTGGTGAATTCCTTGCCCTTGCCGAGTCCATCGAGCATCTGAGCAATAAAACCGGCAACGCGACCGCAAAGATTCTTGCAAAAACACTTGGTCAGGCAAACAGCCAGTTCCTCGATAGCAACAGATCACCTTCGCGCAAGGTTAACGAGCTTGACAACAGGGGAAGCCATTTTTATCTTGCCCTTTACTGGGCTCGCGCTCTTGCAGCTCAGGGCGATGATGCAAAACTTCAGGCGCGTTTCACTAAACTTGCAGATGAGCTTGCCGAGAACGAAGAGAAAATTACCGGCGAACTTCTTGCAGCCCAGGGAGAGCCCCAGGACTTAGGCGGTTACTTCCGCCCTGACTTTGACAAGGTAAGTGGGGCAATGCGCCCGAGCCGGACATTAAATGCAATAATAGACGCTGACCTGGAAACAGTCTGACAGTGTATTTAAATGTGCAGGAAATAATTGAATGACGTTATTTCATGTACTTGGTGTGTGTGTGTTGTAATTTGAATTAATTGAAAAAATACCGGAGGTATTAGCAAATGCAGCTTACAGGTCTTTTATGGGGAAAGAAGCTTCTTGACAGAGTAGAGTTCCCGGTCGCCGAGGTGCTTGGGCCGGAGGCAAGTGTTGATGAGATTAAAGGTCTTATCAAAAAATGCGGCCAGGTTTTTATTAAACCCGCTTTTAAGGGCGGCGTTGGTAAAAAAGGCAAGGCAGGACTTATAGGAAGGGTCTCTGACATCACAGACGCACTTGCAGAAAAAGAAAGGCTTTATTTTGTCGAACATAAGTTTGACAAGACAACGGTTAAGGCCGACGGGGTTACCTTTGAGGGCGCTGTTCCGGCAGACCATGAGGTGTACTTCGCTATTTCAGACTCAACCGAGTTCCGCGCCCCGGCAATGACCATCACGCATCACGGCGGCGTCGACATAGAGGAACTTCCTGAAGACAAAATAAGTGTGATACCTTTCGACCCTTTAACAGGGCTTAAGAGTTATCACATTGCAAACGCGCTTGAGTCCCTTGGCGCGCCAAAAGAGATAATCAGCCCGCTCGTGCAGCACCTGCCAAAGCTCTGGACGCTTTACAACAACTACGGCATGAGCATGCTCGAGATTAACCCGATAAGGATGTGGAAAAATCCAAAAGGCCGTCTTGTTCCTGTTGCCTGCGACATCAAGGCATCGTTCGACATAGACGACCCCGCGTGGAAAAGGCTTGATATACCGTCGCACCTTTTCGCCTCTGACTACTCTGAGTTCGAACAGGAGATAAACCAGCTTAGAACCTATCAGGGTCAGAGCGACGTCTTTGTCATAAACGACAAGGGTACGATTACGGCCCCGACTTTCGGCGGAGGAGCAAACGCACTTGTTACAGAGCTTCTTGGCGAAAGGGCAACCATTTCAAGTGATTTCGGCGGGAACCCGCCTTACGTGAAAATGTTCGATATCTCGCGTATATGTTTTAAGTACTGGCTTAAGCAATCAAACGTACTTTTCATAATAGGCGGCAAGGCAAACAACACGGACATATATGAGACCTTCCGCGCCATGGCAGACGCCCTCAGGAATCACTTCCAGACCTATGGGCCAACCCCGCTCTTTGTGGTTGTAGGCAGAGGCGGCCCGAATCTTGTGCGCGGCCTTAATTACATGCGCGATACGATTGAGCAGTTAAAACTGCCATACCGTATATTCGGTCATGACAGTGCCATGAGTGAGGTTGTTAATTATGCCATGAAGGCCGACGACTGGATGATCAGGGAAGGCCGGGAACTCATCGCCGCAAAACAAAAAGGCGGAGAGGCGCTTACCAAGGCAACTGCTTAATTACCGTGTTTTAACCTGAGGCAGGATTTTTTAAAGCCGTAATCAAACTATAAAGTTAATAACAAGAGGATGACGCTATGCATAAAGAAGGTGTAAAAAAGTTTCCCTACTACGTGGGCATCAATTCACTAAGCGAGATTGCGACCAGAGACGACCGGGTTGTGGTCTTAAATATCCTGGGCACTGAGAGCCGAACGGTTACTCCTGTAAGCCATTCGTTCTCAGGCGGTAACATAGTCTTCGGAACGGGCCCCGGAAAGTCAGGGCAAAAGCTTGAAACGCCTGACGGCGACATTCCGGTTTACAACTCTGTCAGGGAAGGCGTTGAAGCAGGACATAAATTCAATACCGCCGTCATATACCTGCCACCGGCAGGAGTAAAAGACGGCGTTGCCGAAGCCGTCAGGTTTAATCCTGATCTTAAAAAAGTAATCGTACTTACTGAAAAGGTTTCCGTAAAAGACTCAAGGATTATCAGGGCGATATGCCAGACAAACGGGGTGGACCTGTTCGGAGGTAACTGCCTTGGTGTTGCCGATGCCTGGAACGAGGTAAGGATAGGCGGAGCGCTTGGCGGAAGCAAGCCGTCGGAGAGCCTTGTGAAAGGCACGGTTGCTATTTTTTCCAACTCAGGCAACTTTACGACAACCATTGCCGTTTACCTTGCAACAAACGGCTGGGGCACGACCACGAGCATCTCAAGCGGTAAAGACGTTTATATACAGTTCGGCCCGGATGAGTTCTTTAACGCAATAGACCACGACGACCGTTCGAAGTGTGCGGTAATATACGTTGAGCCCGGAGGTTATTACGAGCACGGACTAAAGATTACGAAACCGACCGTTGCGTGTGTTGTTGGAAGGTGGAAGGCAAAGCTGACAAAGGCCTGCGGACACGCAGGAAGTTTAGCCGGATCTGGCGACGACGCAAGTGCCAAGGAAAAGTGGTTTATGGATTATTTCGGTGTGGACGACATATACACGCCTGAGAGCCCAAAAGTCTCCAAGAAAGGCGCGGTTGTTACCAACATCTCCCACATACCGGAGGCCCTTACGGCAGTAATGAAGCTTAACGGGAGTGATCCTGACTTCCCGCCACAGGGAGACCTGTCGCTTAAGTGCTGGCTTTCGGGGAACGCCGGTTACGCATTGCCGGCCGACCTTGACGTAAAGCCTGTTACCGCGGTTGAGCCATACGGTTCGCAAATAGAAGCCATAAACAAACAGGTCGGAGCGCAGTTCCCGCGCCAGACCCTTAAAGACACAAGTGGCGCGTCCCTTATGGACCCGAAGACCCAGGTATCTAAAATTCACAATACTTCAATCCTCGAAGCTTCGACTCGCTCGCTTGAAGAAAACCTCGTATTTTCGCTCCTTAAGACCTATCCGGGCGAGTGCGGCAGAGCGGTTGCAAACGTTGCTTTTAACGCCTACGTTAACCACTCGGGAGACCCGGCCCTTGCAGCTGCTGACGCAGCCAGAGACGCGGAGAACTCTCCAAACACCGTACTTTCCTCTGCCGTCGCTATTATCGGAAAGGGTAGAGTAAAAAAGGCAACAGCCGTATCAAAGCTGCTGCTTGACAAGTTTCTTGGTACGGGTTTAGTGTGTCCGTCGGATGAATTTGACTACTCCGAGATTCTCTCGGGTTTAAGCGATGAAGAAAAAGAACTCCTGTCAGGTGACGCAACAGACGAGAGGGCGCAGAAAATGCTTGCCGCTCTTGGCGCGATTGCAAAGGAAGGCCACTCTTCTGTGCTTGCCAACTTCGTGATTGAAGCGGCAGGTGGCAACCCCACAGCCGACGCCCTGCTCTCGGCCATCTGGACGAGCCTTGCCTGGGCGCCTCTTATGAAAAAAGAAGTGTCAACCTTAACCGTCCTTGCCCTTCCGTGGTACTCGCGCCTGTTCTCGGCATTTGTCGGTTGCAGCGTGCCGGGTGACAAACAGGACGCAAGCTCTTTTTGCGGCGTAAGCAATGACGAGATATTAACGGATTATTCTTTTACCGAAACAGCCTTCCTGGCCCTTATAGGTAAAAGGCCGACCGAAGACGAGCTTTTTGAGTTCTCAATGCTGCTTGGTCTTATCATAACGAACGGCCCCGGTACGATCTCGGCTCAGGGTTCCAAAGGTGGTGTGAGCGCCGACGGTCCGGAAGACCCGGAAAGGGTGCAGATAAACAAGTCCCTTATCGGTTTCTTGACCCACACCGGTTACGCCCACGGCGGTAACGGGTACGAGGCCATAGCTTTTTTGATCGAGCGTTTCCAGGGTTCAAAATTATCCGACCCAGGCAACAAAGACCACGGCATAGACCTCACTTCCATTGCCGATGCCTACGCCGACATATACAGCGAATATAAAGCAGAACAAAAGGCAGTTGGTAACATTGCTTACAAAAAAGTACCTTGCATAAACCATCCTATTTTCAAGGGGCTTCCCGTTAACTTCGACCCGCGCGAAAGGTTCGTTGCCGAGCTTTTTGAGGAAAAAGGCATATACAACGTATTCCTCGATTTTTACGGAAAGCTTGTTAACTCACTATTTAAGGCAAAGGTATCGAAGAACGTGTACTGCGTAAACGTAGACGCCGTGATTGCCGTTATCTTGCTTAAAATCCTGTGGACGCCGTTTACAACCGGTGAGATAACCGATAAAGAGGTGGAGAACTCCGCATTTACTACTTTCCTCTTTGGCAGGATGATAGGGTGCGCGGCGGAAATAGACGACCATATTAACCGTGGAAAAAACATGGATACAAGGACAAAGGCAAGTAGTTGTTATTTTGTCGGTTAAGTCATCTTAATACTGAAAAAAAGTTAATTATAGTTGAAAAACCCCGGCCAGACGGCCGGGTTTTTTTTTGTTTTTTATTTGTAAAGACAGGTAGTATATGTTATCAATTATAGGTATACTATATGCGGGCATTAAACTTGCCATGCGGGCATCAGACCCGCCATGCAGGAATTAAACCCGTTATGCAGGCGTTAAACCCGCTACGTGGGTATTGTTTATCAATAAGTTGCCAAGGAGGTAGTAATTGAGTCCTTTTAAAAATTGTGAAAAGGGTTCCAGTAAGATATATTTAATTTTGCTCATCCTTGTTATTTTAGGTGGAGGCGCATTTCTTGTAACAAGTTTCCTTGGCGGCGGCGAGCCTGCCGAGGTAAGTACAGTTGTAAGTGTGATAAAGCCGATACCAGGGAGAAAACCGCCTGCTAAAACTGCCAAAGTACCGGCCAAGCCGGCGGCAGTAAAACCAGGGGCACCTGATAAAGCGCCTGGAAAGGTGGCGACAAAACCAGAACCTGCCGTAGAAAAAAAGCCCACGCCTGCTAAACCGGCTCCGGTGAAAGTGGCGGCAGTAAAGCCAAAACCAAAACCAACAGCGTCAAAACCTGCGCCAACTAAAACAACAACCACTAAGGTGAGTGCCGCGGCAAAGCCGTGGGCCATACACGTTGCCTCGTTTAATACTTCTACTGCCGCAAAGTCATTTGAGAAAAGGCTTGACAGGGGCGGGTACAACGCATACGTGACTCATTTTAAAAAAGACGGAGTGGACTGGTACAGGGTCAGGGTCGGATTTTACTCAACCAGGGAAAAGGCCAGGAAAAATGGCGTGGTAATAGAAAAGAAGTACGACAAGAGCGGACTCTGGATTGTCAAACCGGCAAAGAGCGAAGTTGCCAGGCACTCCAGGTAGCAGGTCTTTAGAGTAACCTTGAAACAGCAAAAAAATATCTCCGGGGCCGACAGTAATTATAATTTACCCGGAAAAAACGTTTACATCGAGACGTTTGGCTGTCAGATGAACTTAAGCGATTCCGAGCGTTTGCTTGGAATTTTAAAGCAAGAGGGGGCTGGTTATAAATTACCGGGTTACAAATTAACCGACACGCCGGAAA
>CBDUXY010000074.1:0-12634 GCA_965371305.1 uncultured bacterium | reverse complement strand
TCGTTGGATTTACACGCTGATATTTTAAAAGGCGTAGAAGACGCCGGGTTTGAAAAATGCACCCCGATTCAGGAACAATCACTTCCCGAGGCTATTGCAGGCAAAGACATTATAGCCCAGTCGCAAACAGGCACGGGCAAAACTGCCGTGTTTCTTTTAACGATTTTTACAAGGCTGCTTGCCGAGGCGAAAGAAGGTGGTGCAAGCGCCGGACTCCCGCGCGCACTCGTGATGGCCCCGACAAGAGAGCTTGCCGTGCAACTCGATAACGAGGCAAAAAAGCTCGGTAAGTTCCTGCCGTTTCGTTCTGTCGCCATATACGGCGGGGTTGATTACATAAAACAGACCAGGCCTCTTAAGGAAGGTGTCGAGATTGTGCTTGCAACACCGGGGCGTTTGATAGACCTTCATAAATCGCGCGATTTAAAGTTTAGCGACATAGATATATTTATCATTGACGAGGCGGACAGGATGTTCGACATGGGTTTTGCCCCTGACATCAACTATATTGCAAGTAAGCTTCCGCGAGGAAGACCCCGCCAGACCATGCTTTTTTCCGCCACCATAGATGACAACGTCCACCGCCTTGCTTCAAAACATATGAAAAAGGACTACGTCCTGGTCGAGATAGAGCCGGAGCAGGTGACTGTAGACAAGATAGACCAGAAGGTCCTTTACATCTCAGCCGAAGAGAAACTCCCTGTGCTCATGGCGCTCCTTAACAGGCCGGATCTGGAGCGGGCAATAATATTTACCAACATGAAGCGCACTGCCGAGATGCTTGAGTTTAAGCTAAAGGGTAACGGTTATCAAATGGAGGTGCTTACCGGCGACGTAAGCCAGTCGCGCCGCCAGCGCGTAATAGACAGTATGAAGTCGGGGCAGGTAAAGATACTTGTGGCAACCGACGTTGTTGCAAGGGGCCTGCATATAGAAGACGTCTCACACGTAATTAATTACGACCTGCCGCAGGACGCGGCAAGTTACGTTCACCGTATTGGAAGGACCGCGCGCGCCGGAAAGAGTGGCAAGGCTTACAGCCTTGCGTGCGAGGACTCGGCGTGGAACCTGCCTGAGATAGAAAAATACATTGAGCATAAGATTGAAGTTGAGTGGGTTGATGACTCGGAACTTGTCGAGGACAAGGCCGGGTCGTACAGGAGAAAACGGCCCGGCACGAAGCCGCATGAGAGAAAAGGCGGGGCAAAGCCGTCTGGCGGCAGGAAAGAATATAAAGGCTCTAGGAGCGCCCAGGGTGGTGGGGTTTCCAAAGCGTCCGGTTCTTCAAGTAGCAATGACAGGCCCAGGAAAAGCCGTAGCGATTATAAAAAGGGTGGTAGAGATGTAAAGCCGGGTGACGCAAAAGGTGAAAAAGAGGCAAAGACGACTGAGACAACCGGAGACAGAGAGAAAAAAACGAGCGCTGACCGGGCCGGAAGCAGAGGGCGTGGCAGTGGCAGGACCACAGGCAAGACCACGGACAAAACCGGTAATAAAGAAAACGGACAGAGTGCCGCAAAAGATGCAAGGCCTGCCAGAAGGGCAGGTAGGAGCTTTAAATCTAAAGAAGACCGCATGGCCTATTACAAGAAAAAATACGGCGAGGACTTTGGCGGCGGCGGTGAAAAGCCAAAAGGGGCAACCGGAGCTTCAGGTGACGCCAGGGGTGGGGCCAGAGGTGGCAGCAGGGGCGAGGGCAGAACAGGGCGCAGGTCCGGGCGTGCAAAGTCTGCGTCCGAAACACCCGCAACAAGGACTGACCACACCACCCGTGAAAGCTCGACTGTTAAACAGACCAAGCCGGCTGAACCTGTTACGGAAAAACCGAAAAAAGGCGGGGTGCTCAAACGTATTTTAAAGGTGTTTGGCAGAAGTTCGTGATACGATTTTTATTTTCAATTCTTTAAAGACGTGCTCCCAGGGTGTCTGCTCGACCCCGAGTGCCCAAGCGTTTTGAGATACACATGAAGGAAGTTGACAGGTGTATGCTGCCAAGGTAAAAGTGATGAAGAGCATTCTTTTGAACTGCTGAAGTAATGAATCACTCCGGGCTAAAGCCCGGAGTTTCCATCTTTCCCCTCCCTTCATGGGAAAGGACTAAGTGTAGGGTGACCCCCGCCCTGCTTCGCTTCTGGTGAAAATTAAAAAGGGCTGCGTGAAACTCACGCAACCCTTTTTTTATACTTGCAATATTGGTGGCTTTTTAACCCTTCGCCACCCTTGGCCTCTTGTTTGCCTGGAGGATCTTCTTTCTTAGTCGAATATTTTCGGGCGTTACCTCAACAAGTTCGTCTTCCTTGATAAACTCTATTGCGGCCTCAAGGGTCATGAGTCTCGGTGTCATCAAGTTTACCGTCTCGTCAGAACCTGCGGCCCTCATGTTGGTCAGTTTTTTCTCTTTGGTAATGTTGACGTCCATGTCGTTTTCGCGCGCGTTCTCCCCGACTATCATGCCTTCGTAAACACTGGCGCGTTCCTTGAGAAATAACGTACCCCTGGGTTGAATGTGGTTCAGGGCGTATATGGTTGTTTTACCGGGCCTGTCGGCAACGAGTGCGCCTGTGGTGCGTTTGGTCATGTGTCCGTGGTGCAGTTCATATCCGTCGAACAGGTGGTTCATAAGGCCTGTGCCGCGGGTGTCTGTGAGGAACTGCGAGCGGAAACCGATAAGCCCGCGTGACGGTACGCGAAACTCAATCCTTGCGCGACCGTGGCCGTTGTTTTCCATCTTGGTCATCTTGCCTTTCCTGATGCCAAGCTGCTGCGTAACCACTCCGACAAACTCCTCCGGCACGTCGATAAAGAGTGTCTCCATTGGCTCATGGAGTTTACCGTTTATTTCTTTTGTTATGGTCTCGGGCATTGCAACGGAAAGCTCGTATCCCTCCCGGCGCATCATCTCTATGATGATTGCGATTTGAAGTTCACCGCGGCCCATTACCTTAAACGAGTCGGGTTTGGTTAAATCGACTTTTATGGAGACGTTATACAGGAGTTCTTTTTCAAGCCTGTCACGAAGGTTCCTTGATGTTACGAATTTGCCGTCCTGCCCTGCAAAAGGCGAGTCGTTAATGGAAAACACAACGGAGATGGTCGGCTCGTCGATTGTTATGCGGGGCAGAGCAATTGGGTTTTCACTGTCAGCTATCGTGTCGCCGATGTTTATGCCTTCCATTCCGGCAAGGGCTATTATGTCTCCGACACTGGCGGTTTTTGTCTCTGTACGTTCAAGCCCTCCAAATGTATACAAGGCCGAGGCTTTTGTTTTTATTGCCTCGCCGTCGGCTCCAATGAACGCAACAGGGTCGCCTGCGTTCAGGGTGCCCGACATGATACGTCCTACGGCAAGCCTTCCGATGTATTCCGAATAATCTATGTTGCTTACGAGTATCTGAAGTGGGCCGTCAGGGTCTCCTTCGGGCGCCGGAACTTCGTTTATAAGCAGGTCGAAGAGCGGAACCAGGCTGTCCGAGTCGTCCTCAAGCGACGTCTTTGCTACGCCGTCTTTTGCTATGGCATATATGATTGGGAAGTCGAGCTGGTCTTCGGTTGCGTCAAGGTCTATGAACATGTCGTAGACCTCGTCAAGCACTTCACTGATGCGCGCGTCAGGGCGGTCGATTTTGTTAATGACGAGTATGGGTGGAAGATTTAGTTCAAGGGCTTTTGTAAGCACAAAGCGGGTCTGTGGCAGTGGGCCTTCTGACGCGTCCACAAGGAGCAACACTCCGTCAACCATCTTTAAAATACGCTCGACTTCTCCGCCAAAGTCAGAGTGTCCCGGCGTATCGATTATATTTATCTTAACGTCATTATAAATAACGGCGGTGTTTTTTGCCATGATGGTTATGCCGCGTTCGCGTTCAAGGTCGATTGAATCCATGACGCGTTCTTTTACTTCTTCCCTTGCGCTGAATACGCCTGCCTGGTGAAGTAGCCCGTCGACGAGTGTGGTCTTGCCGTGGTCAACGTGGGCGATTATGGCTATGTTTCTTAAATCCTGTCGTTTCACTTTTGCTCTCCCTGCGTTTTTGTGTTTGTGTAAACAAAATATAATAGCATAAAGGCTTGCTCTATGATACATGAAAATGCCCACGGGAAATAGTTTGCCATATCTTTTTTATTTGTAGCATCATCACGTTGCGGTAGATTGCCGGTGATTTATGAATAATTTATTTTTAGCGGGTTAAAAGGTTTTAATCGGAGAAACAATGGTGTTGCTGAAAGCGCTGGTAAGATGTATAATTAATATACATTAAAACGTAAATAATTACGTTAAAGTTACGCAGCGCCGCGTTTCTTCTGGTCATATCTTTTGATACTCTTCTCTCCACTCTTCATTGTCAGGGACTGCGCGTTATTGCTGCTTTGCAGCTTAGTTCCTCTGTCGTTTTCTTGCGCGACGGGTACAAACGGTTTTTGACCGGAAAGGTTCTTATAATGAAGGTAATCGACGTAGAGCAGTTAAACTCCGCAGACATTAACCATGCCGTTCTAATAGCGCCTCGCATATGGTGGGTCGGCCACTACATGCCTGACGATATTTTTCAGTGCCACGCCTACCTCATTGAGCACGGAGAGAATTCAGTCCTGATAGACCCCGGCGGGTCTGAGAGTTTCTTTAAACAGGTCAGGGAAAAGGTGGAGGAAGTCATACCTCTCTCTCATGTTCGCTACATTGTATGTCATCATCAGGACCCGGACATTACCGGCTCTCTGATAACCATCGACAAACTTAAAGACCGCTCGCCCGAGCTTAAGATTGTGACTCATTGGAGGGCTGTTGAACTTATAAAACATTACGACCTGACAATGCCTTTTTTGAACGTAGAAGAAAACAACTGGCAACTTGACCTTGGCGGTCGGGTGCTTAAATTTGTTTTCACCCCTTACCTGCATTTCCCCGGCGCCTTTTGTACGTTCGACGAGCAAACCGGGGTCTTATTTTCAAGCGACATATTCGGAGGCATGACAGAGGACTGGAGCCTTGTTGCAAAGGACGTGTCTTACTTCGAGGACATCCGCCCGTTTCACGAGCACTACATGCCGAGCAATGCAATCTTGCTGCACGGGCTTTTAAAGCTTGAAGAACTGCCTATTGAGATGATAGCCCCCCAGCACGGCTCGATCATACCGTCCCATCTTGTGCAGTTTATGTTCAACAAACTGAAGCAAATAGACTGCGGCATATACGCCCTTACAGGCGATGATACGGACATACGACTGCTTTCATCTCTGAACAAGGCGCTTAGAGACATTACCGACGCAGTGATAGTGTACAGGGATTTTAAAGATATTGTCAGCTCTCTTATGGAAATATTTGCAAGGCTTGTGCCGGTAAGTTCAATGGAGTTTTTTGTGCAGGCTGATGATAATACTCTGATCCACTTTGAAAGACAGTCGAATTATCACGGTGAAATTGTTGATAGCGCGCCTGCATATTGCGCAGATGTTTTTGGTGTGGACAGGAATGCCTGGATCCTTAAAAATAGTTTGGGGTGCAAAAAAATACTATTGCCTTCGGACCCGGCTTCAGAGGAAAGGGAAGAGGTAAATATATTGCTGATGCCCCTTTGTTCTCATGATAACCATATCATAAAGGCGGTTGCCGTTGTCAGGCTTGAGTGTGATATAGAGGTGACTTTTCCTGTTGAAAAGATACTCGGGCAGATGGAGTACGCCCTGGCGGTTGCAGTTGAGAGAGAAAGCATATACAGAATGCTTGACCTTGAGCGTAAAAAACTTTATCAGCAATCTATACATGACCCTCTTACAGGGCTGTACAACCGTTTTTTCATGGAGGAGTCTGTCAACAGACTTATGCATATCCATGACAGGAACGACCAAAACCGCATCGGACTCATCATGGTGGATATAGATTATTTTAAAAACATAAACGACACGTACGGGCACGGCGTTGGCGACACGGTGCTTAAAGAGATCACCGCAACCATTGGCAGATGTGTCAGGAGCGGAGACATAGCAGTGCGCTACGGGGGGGAGGAGTTTGCCCTGTTCGTTGTAGGCTATAATAAGGAAGAATGTTCAAAGCTTGGAACAAGGGTGATGGAGCAGGTAAGTGCTATGACTTTTGATGACCTGCCTGATAATGAAAAGATAACCATAAGCGTCGGTGTTGCCCTCAGGGAACAAAAAGAGAAACTAAAAGATTTTATTTACAGGGCGGATAAGGCCCTGTACGAGGCAAAGAGCGGCGGGCGGAACAGGATATGTTTTGCCAAAAACCCGCAAGATGGTGCATGAGAGTATGGTAGGTAAAAAATAAACCACTCCGGGCGGCTCCTTAACACCTGAGTTCAAAAGCCCGGGCAGCATAATGCTGTTACAAAATTTTCCGGTTTTCCGGTTTTTTGGTTTCCTGGCCGGGCTTATAAATTATTTTTCTTGGTAGCAGTGCAATGTTGCACTGTTTTTTTTGCTGCCTTGTGCCACTCTTATAGTACAATATAGCGTACCTGTCTTTTAAAAAAATTGTTTCTCTATCTGTTTTTTACCTAAAAGCGAGGCTCTTGAATTCCGTGAAAGCCCTGTTTAAATCTACCCTGCATCTTGCCGTTACATTTGTGTTTGTCTTGTGTTTTGCAGCAACTGCAAGTGCGCTTGTGGCACGGCCCGACTGGGTGGAGGTGGACGTCTCCCTTCGTCCCGACGGGAAGGCGGACGTGCTCTACCGCATAAACTACGACGTAAAATCAGGCCAGATGCATGCCTTTTATTTTCAGGGTACGGCAGGCAGGCCCGTATTTGACAGGAAAAACTGCTTTGCCGAGTCCGACTCTGGCAAGCGCTACCCACTCGACATAACCAATCTTGGTTCGGGTAAATACGATATAGTGCTTTCCGGAGGTGCTGGGTACGGCCCCGGCAACCTTATATTTACCCTTCGTTACGGGACAGATCTGTCGGCCTCAGGCCAGGTTGCCTTAACCGAGTCGCCGGAGCTTGGTGGTCTTGTTGTCTTCAATTGGGCCCCTGTCAAGTGGGACGACCCCCTTTCGCACCAGACCATAATGGTGCATTATCCCATTGAAGTTGCTGGCGGTGAAACCGTTACGCCAGAGTTCCTTGAGTCGGTTACCTTCCGCACTGAAAAATTTATGAACAAAAATTATTTGATCGATTATTACGGCGAGCCCTACGAGGGGCGTAACTGGTTTACCGTGCGCGTTCATAAGGAGGGGCTTTCCAGGAAAGAACATATGCGAGTGCAGCAGTACGTGTCAAATGACGCTTTTGCAGCGAATTTTCCCGTGCGTAAAAAAGGTGCATCGCCAATAAAGGGAAAAGCAAAGGAAAAAATCCTTAAAGCTGCCGGGAATCCGGTCGTAAAGGTGTTTTTACGTTTCCCGGAGCTTGCGGTTTTTATAGTGATTTTTGTAATGTTTGTGCTTTTGCCGCTGAAACTGCGTCTGTTCGTCAAGCGCTCCAGGATAGTTGAGGCCATCTCCTGGACAGGGCCGGAGTGGGCTCCGCCGCAACTTGAGGTCGGAACGTTTCGCAAAGAAGGCAAGATCGCAACGCTCGACCCTGTTGAGGCTGGAGTGTTTCTTGAACTGCCCATGACAGTTGTGCTCACGGCCATGATGAAGAGCCTTGTTGACAGGCAGATGCTTGACATAGTGAGCAGGAACCCGCTTAAGCTTGAGAAGTTCGTTACCGTTGCGGGAAATTATTATGAGCATATGTTTCTTGAGGCAATAAATGAAGCCGACGGCACTCTGAAAGAGCAGGTTATTGAAGAGCTTTGCGTCGAGGCCATAGACAACATACAGAAAAAGACCTGGGACTGCGACCTTGAAGCAACCAAGGCTTATTACAAAAAAATCTACGAAGGCGCGCTTGAAGCAAGGATATATGATGAAGACGACAAAGAGAGCCTGAGCGAAAGTTACCGCCGGGAGAGGCTCTACTATTATCATTACCACCGGTATTACGGCGACGATACTCAGGACGACCCGGAATATACCGATATAGAAGACGGGCTTGAGGGCTCAGAGGCAGGAGACGCTTTGGCAATGGACTACTTCGACTTCATGCAGTCCGATTCGTGTTATACCGGGTGTTACGCAAGCATTGACTCGGTCGGCAATATAGACGCCTGCCATAGCGCGTGCCACTCGGCCTGCCACTCGGCTTGCCACAGCGCCTGTCATTCGGCGTGTCACTCGGCCTGCCACTCGGCGTGCGTCTCAGGGGGTGCAAGGTAATATGGGGCTTAGAGCTAAATCACAGATACCACGGCACTCGGAGTGTTTAGCGGAGCAGCCAGCGCAGCGGTCAGCGGAGCATTCAATAACATGGATCGACGATTATATAGACGCGGTGCGCGACATCCTCTACGTTAGAGAAGAAGACTCGCTCCTCATCATTGCCCCGAACCAGTCTTACAAGCTTAACCCCACGGGGCTTGCAATACTTGAAAAACTGCTTGCAGGTGCCAGCATAAATCAAATACTGCCTGGTATAGAAAAAGACGCGGAAAAGAGCCGCCAGGTGTCGGAGTTTTTCATGGACATAAAGAGTCTTGTGAGTGGGTGCTACAGAGAAACCGATAAACGCAGCGGCATCACTGTAAGGCCCTTTACCCTGCCGCACAATAAGCTGCCCGTATTAAGTGAAATTGCCCTTACCTACGCCTGCAACCTTGACTGTGTTTTTTGTTACGCCGGGTGCTCATGTACCAAAGCTCCGGCGGGCAAGGAGATGACAACAGGGCAGGTAAGGTGTGTGCTCAATAAAATCAAGAGCGAGGCAAAAGTACCGTCGGTCAGTTTTACCGGAGGTGAGCCGACCATGCGGGAGGACTTGCCGGAGCTTATTAAATACGCATCTAAAAAGCTCTCTTTAAGGGTGAACCTCATAACCAACGGAACGCTGATTGACGACAGGCTCGCCTTGAGGCTTGAAAAGGCCGGGCTTTCGAGCGCGCAGGTTTCTATTGAGGGACCGAATGCTTTGATACATGATAGTTTGACGCGCGTACCTGGTTCCTTTAAAAAAGCAATGAACGGGGTTCGTGCTTTGAGAAAAACAGGCATGCACGTGCATACCCACCTGACCATTACGACTTTGAACGAGCCGCACCTTGAGAGGCATGTGGGGTTTATTAAAGAGCTTGGGCTTGAACGGTTTTCCATGAACCAGCTTATACCGACCGGTACGGGGGCCTCGGACAGGTCCATCTGGATAAGCTACTCGGATATTGGACCGGTTGTTGAACGCGTGAGAAAGGCTGCGCGAACCCACGGGCTTGAGTTCATGTGGTACTCGCCAACGCCTCTTTGCATGTATAACCCGATTGCCGCGGGGCTTGGCAACAAGTCGTGCGCTGCATGTGACGGGCTTCTGAGCGTATCTCCGTCGGGCGGGGTGCTTCCGTGTTCGAGCTTCGATGCGGACGTTGGAAATATGCTTGAAGAGGACTTTATAAAGATATGGAATAATAAAGAGTCCCTTTTTTATAGGGAGAAAAAATACGCATGGCCGGGGTGTAATGGTTGCGAGCATTTTACGGCCTGCGCAGGGGCCTGCCCGCTTTACTGGGATGAGGTCGGCTACAAGGAGCTGGAGCGCGCTAATTATGGCAAGTAGAGCGAGCAGAAAAATATCACTACCTTTTGAGGTGAAAAGAGGCAGGCTCAGTTTCTACCTGTTCCCTTCGCTGCCGTATACGCTGAGGATGCTGCTCTTTCTTTTGTTTTCGTTTGTCGGGGTGGTTGCGGTTTTCAGAGTCAGCATATTTGTCGGAGAGCCGATTGTTATTTTTGCCCTTGCCCTTATAGTTGCGCGCGGTATGGACAACTCTGTTGGCGGCGGCGGGATATTCAAGACGAGTTGGAAAAGGCAAAAGACGCGCTGGGTTGTTGGCACGGCAAAAGATTTAAGGAAAATTCAGAGAAAGATGGACCAGGGTAAAGCCCTTCCCTTTAACCCGTTTAATGCACGCTCGGTTTCAGGCGCGTTTACGATGATTGTACTTATAGCCGTGCTTGCGGCGTTTGATTTTTTTGTTTTGCCCGGTACGACGTTATACTCGTATGCCTGGGAGATAGTCGTTACCCAGGGGGTAATCGTGTTGTTCGTGTTTTTCTCGACCACGGCAACGGCCTGGTCTCCGCCGCTGATTAATACGAAAATGAAACTCTTCACGCGCGAGCGCGATGCGATATTGAAAGACTGGAAGGAACTTGGCCCAACCGTCTCGCCGATGCTTCTTGTAAGGGGTGGAAAAAAAGACTTACGGAGACAGACCCCGGAAGACCTCAAGCTTTACGTGACTTTTGCCGGCGCTCCGGAGGATTTCATCGGCGTTCAGGTCCAGATAACCTTTAACATGCAACAGGCATACCTGTACTGCGTGATAATAACTAAAAAAGGGTTTAAGCCGCTTACAGATTTTAGCACGAGTAAAAACAACCGCGATGAGATTACCTATAAAAAGGGCGCGGACAGTGACGTTGATTATCTTGTCATAAGGCAGACAACAACCAAGACTACCGGTTACGCTACAAGCGACGTGCAGGCAGACGGGATCGTTAATCTTACTATGGCGATTACAAAAAATCTTCTTGGCGGCTAAGTAGTGTGAGCGCTTGCCTTACTAATGACGTACAGGCGGACGGAATCGTTAATCCTACTATGGCGATTACAAAAGATCTTCTCAGTGGCTAAGCTGTTCAGGTTAATTCAACCAACGTCCTTTCGCCATGCCACCATGCCGCCTTCGAGTATGCTCACCGTTTTGAATTCTTTTTTAAGCAAAATGTCTGCGCCCGTAACTGCCCTGTGCCCTGTGCGGCAGACAACGACGACTTCGTTTCCTGATGCCATCTCGGATGCGCGCCTCTCAAGGCTTGCAAGTGGAATATGCACTATGCCGTCAAGGTGCCCAAGCATGCTGTCAAGTTCGTACTCCTCTCTTATATCGAGCAGCACAGGCGAGGCGTCTGAACTAATCCGTTCTTCAAGCTCTGTTGCAGTAATCATGGTCACTTCCCCCGGTGCTGCCAGCCCACAGGTTTGCTCGTATTGTTCAAGGTGTGTGATGGTTGCGTTTTTACTGCAAAGGGCGCAGTCAGGGTCTTTGTGAGTTTTGATATTGTGAAAACTCATGCGAAGCGCGTCAAAGGCAAGCAGTTTTCCCTTAAGGCTTTCCCCGATGCCGAGTATGAGTTTTATCGTCTCTACCGCCTGCAGCACTCCGATAACCCCTGGGAGTGCGCCGAGCACTCCGGCTTCATTGCAGCTCGGGGCAAGGGCCGGCGGAGGGGGTTCTCCGTACAGGCAGCGGTAACACGGCGCGTCATCATCATGGGGGGCGAACACGGCGACTTGACCTTCGAACCGGAACATGCTGCCCGAAACAAGCGGTTTTTTCTCAAAAAAGCACGCATCGTTTAAAAGAAACCGTGTCGGGAAGTTATCGCTTCCGTCAAGTATAACGTCGTAGTCGCGTATTATCTCGCGTGCGTTTTCGGCGGTAACCCGCTCGTTATGGAGTATAACGTTTACGTCGGGGTTGAGTTTGTTTATGGTCTGTTTCGCCGACAGGGTCTTATCCATGCCGATGCGTTCGTTGTCATGGATGATCTGGCGTTGCAAGTTTGTCAGCTCCACCACGTCGTTGTCGGCAAGCCCTATTGTGCCGACCCCTGCTGCCGCAAGGTAATAAAGCGACGGCGAGCCAAGCCCTCCTGCGCCAAGTACAAAGACCTTGCTCCTGAGGAGTTTTGCCTGGCCTTTGCCGCCCACTTCGGGCAGGATTATGTGTCTTGAATATCTCTCTATTTGCTCTTCATTGAATTCAACAAAGTCTGTCATTTGCCCTGTTCTCCTGAAAAAAAGTCGGTGAGAATTCTCACGGTTTTGTCATGCCATGAATACACTACCATATTACTCAAGTATTGACTGATTGTCAATCAATTGCTTTTGCTTGGAAGGGGTTGAAATCTATGTTAAAAATCATAAGTATGAATGTCTTATTAATAGAACCTTATTTTACAGGCTCCCACGCTGTGTGGGCCGGTGGTTACAGTGAAAATTCTCGCCATAACGTGGATATACTCTCGCTTGAAGGGCGGTACTGGAAGTGGCGTATGCACGGAGGCGCGGTTACTCTTGCAAGCAGGTTTTTGGAAACAGGAAAAAAACCTGACCTGTTATTTGCAACCGACATGCTCGACCTGACGACTTTTCTTGCCCTTACAAGGACGGTCACAAGCGACGTTCCTGTTGCAGTCTATTTCCATGAAAACCAGCTTACCTACCCCTGGTCCCCTCTGGACAGGGACAGAGAGCGTGGCCGCGACGGGCATTACGGTTTTATTAATTTTTCAACCGCCCTTGCAGCCGACCGGGTGTTTTTCAATTCCAGCTATCATATGGAAGTTTTTCTCAGCGCCCTTGGTAATTTTTTAAAAGGTTTTCCTGATAATAACGAACTTGAATCAATAGAGTTAATAAAAGAGAAAAGCCGGGTACTCGCCCTTGGTATGGATTTTTCGTTATTAGACAATGCCGGGTCGGAAGCAGAGAAGGAGGGGGAGGGGGAGGGGGAGGGCGCAATCAAAACACCTCTTATCCTGTGGAACCACCGGTGGGAACACGACAAAAA
>CBDUXY010000073.1:0-12790 GCA_965371305.1 uncultured bacterium | reverse complement strand
AAAAAACTCAAAAAGGCCGAAATCTGAAGTACGGTCACCCAACTGTCAACTCTGACGCCCGATATAACATAAGGTATCAGAAAAATAGCTGCCATTAAAAAAACAAAACGTATTATTATGTTCATCATAACGAGTATGAGAATTTATACAATTTATGCGCGCGGTTCGGTCTGTGGCAGAGCCAGGACCGAGAGCATTTCATCATGGATAAGACCGTTTGAAGCGAGCACGTAACCGTCTTCAATATTAAAGCCCTCACCCTTAAAGTCCGTCACTACCCCGCCTGCCTCCTTCACTATAAGTGACGCCGCAGCAACGTCCCAGGCCTTAAGTTTCATTTCCCAGAACCCGTCAAACCTGCCACACCCGACATATGCCAGGTCTAGCGCTGCCGCCCCGGCCCTTCTAATGGCCTGCGCCCTCAAGGCAAAAGCCGTAAACTCTTTAAAATTGTTTTCAGACGAAGTCCTCACGTCATAGGGAAAACCCGTTGCAAGAAGGCTCCTGTCCAAAGAAGACGTCTTGGATACAGAGACCTTTTTGTTATTGAGAAAAACGCCGCCGCCTTTTTCCGCAACAAACAACTCATCCAGGCAAGGTGCGTAGACGACTCCAAGTATTATCTCACCATTTTCCTCAACTGCAATAGAGACGCAGAATATCGGAAACCCGTGAGAGTAATTAGTAGTGCCGTCAAGCGGGTCTATTATCCACCTGTACTGCGAGCCGGTAACAAGCTCCCGGCGCTCTTCGGTGAGTATGCCGTGCCCTGGGAAATTCTTTGTAATGGCATCGACAATTAGCGATTCGGCAGCTTTGTCCATCTCCGTAACAAGGTCTATCGCACCCTTGTATTCTACCACCCTTGCGCTGCCCAGGTTTTCAAGTAGCAAGCTACCTGCTCTTTTTGCCATTCCTACTGCCTGACTGCGAAGCTCCATCGCGCAACCTTCCGTGACCTTCAATATAATTAAACTCCCTAAAAAAAACAGGGCCCATTTAAAAGGCCCCGTTTATTTAAAAAATTAAAAGACCCTCCATGCAACACTCCAAAATCATCCCAACGCGTTACGAAGAAGCCTCGGGACAACCCCCGCACCCGGCAGGAGGTGAAGCCCCTGGGGACTCTTTACCACCGCCGCCGCTTGAATCCGCAGAGGACGCTGCAACCTCGCAAGGCTTACCCTTTGCTTTTGCCTTGCCCTTATCCGCGTAATCGGTCTTGTACCAGCCCGTGCCTTTCAGGTGAAATGACGAAAGTGAAATTTTCTTCTCCACGCTGCCAGAGCAGTGAATACACTCGTCCAGCGGATCGTCCGAGAACTTCTGAATGACCTCGAACTCCTTGCCGCAATCAGTGCATTTATATTCATATATTGGCATAATTCTATATCCTCCCCTTTATTACCTTAATATTATATCTTATAAATTATAATGCGGGTTGTCAACCTCAGTACTTGAAAATCTTCCCGAGCGCTTCGGTAATCCGTATCAATAAATCCATTGCCGTGTGGCTTCGCTTCTTGAACGTAGGATTAATCTCGTCTATGACCTTTCCCATCTCAACGTCAAGCGATGCCGATTTTTTGAAGGCAACAACCTGAGAAGGAAAGATACTCCTGTAGCCTGTCATCAGAAAACTTATAATACAGGCAATGGCCGCGTAAGGGGCAATCTTAGGGCCAAAGAGTTCAACCGCCATGATGCTTGCGGTAATGGGCGTATTGGCAGCTCCGGCAAGCAGGGCAACAAGCCCTATTGCGGCAAAAGAGGCCTGGTCAAGCCCGAGCATTTTCGCGTAAAAAGCCCCTGCCGTAGCCCCTATAAAAAACATAGGCGTAATTATACCACCGCTGCCGCCGGACGAAAACGTAATTGCCGTGAATATTATCTTAAGCGCAAATGCACAAAAAAGTATGTCCTTACCATCAAACGCGCCAGCTACCGTTTCCTCGCCAAGCCCAAGGTAATCACTAAGATTAAAGGAATCCCCGGAAAACACGAGCACAAGAATTACAAGAATAAAACCGCCGATTACCGCACGGCTTATAGTGCTTAGCTTTGTCTTGTCAACAATATTTCTGCTCCAGTTCATCGTCTCTATAAGAGCGAACGAACACAGACCGAAAAATATTCCGGCAAGCGCGACTTCAATAAAAAAAGTCTCAGAGAAAACAGGGACAAATTGTATGGGATGGTATATGTGTGTTACACCAAGCGCGCCTGCTACCTGAAAGCCAACAATACCGGCCACAAAGGACGGAAGCAACACTTCATACATCATGCCGCCCACAAATAACACTTCAATGCCGAATATGGCTCCCGCAATAGGCGCACCGAAAACAGAGGCAAACCCGGCGCTAATGCCGCATATGACGAGTTTTTTCCTGTCCGTGTCATTAAAGGAAAATATATCGGCAATAACACTTCCAAGCCCGGCCCCTATCTGTGCCGTAGGCCCAACCTTACCAACCGAACCGCCGGCGGCAAGAGTAACAATAGTGGTAACGAACTTTACCGGTATCACCTTAAGGTTCATCTTGCCCCATTTTTTATGAACGGCCTCTATGACCTTTTCCGTACCATAACCCGTAGCAGCGGGAGCAAGGTGTTTTATCGCAAGGGCGCTAAAGACAAAAGCAAGCGGCAAGGCGACATAATAGTACTCAAAGTCACCATGAAGGTTCTGGGCCCACTCTATTGCTTCAAGAAAAAGAAACGTTGAAAAACCAACTATCACGCCCATACAGGTGGCGGTAAAAAACCACTTGAAAACGCTTATGAATATTACTGTTTCTTCTATTATTTTTTTTCTCATTGCGCTCTTTCTTTTGATTAATCCCGCCATGTGGGTTTCAAGCCCACCTTGTGGGTTTCAAGCCCACCTTGTGGGTTTCAAGCCCACCTTGTGGGTTTAATGACCACAGCTTGCCGCGTTAAAAAATCACTCGACCTTTCTTGCGACTACTTCTTCCTGCCCCTGCCCTTGTTGCCTTTGCCCTTGTTGCCTTTGCCACCCTTATTGTCATTTGCAAAAAAACCTTTTCCCCCCTTCTTCCCTACAGCGTCGCTTATGGCTATAAAATTCATTCCCCGGCTCCTCATGTCTATAACCTGCTCAGGGGAATGGGAATAATACTCGGAAATAAAAACAAGGTTCACCAGGTCCACCACTTCCGTGTCGGTAAGGTTCAGGGGCTTGCGCTTTTTCTTCGACTTGTTCTTGTGATGACCGTACGCCCTGCCGTACGGAGGGCCTTGAACCTGACCGACCGGGACATAAAATATGTCCGGACTAAGTCCAAGCCTGAGCGTGATGGCAAACCAGCCCATAGAATCAAGCCTCATGGCCAGCACATCGGAGAACGAGACCCCGGCCCTTTGAGACAGGAAAAATACCACTGGTATCTCATCGTCAGGTACGCGGCTTTTCTTAAGCCCTCGTACTTCTCTTTCCGGAACCTTGAAGTAATCACTTATGGCAAAATAAAATCCCTCGACCCCCCTGTCGGACACGGTTATTCCACCCTCCCAACCGGCATTGGACGGAGACGGATAAAAACTTAAAACAACCAATACAAAAGTTAAAGCCACAAAAACTCTATATGGTGAAAAATCTCTTTTTCTCTTAAGCTCACTACACATCATACTCTACCTCCTTTAAAAAAAGCCCTTGCGCAGGGGCCGTCCCTGGCGCCCTTGTCCTGTCACGCGCGTCTATAATAGCGCCGACCTCGTCAAGGGTAATGGTACCCCTTCCAAGAGAAACAATCGTGCCCACCATGATGCGTACCATGTGTCTTAAAAACGCCGTACCCTTTACCTCGAATACTATAAAGTCCTCATTGTCAGGGTCGCGCACAACCGTAAAGGAGAGTATCTCGCGAACGGCGTGCCACGCGCCGCAGCCCGTAGCCCTGAACGACGAAAAGTCCTTTTCTCCGACCATCAATTCGCAACCTTGCTGCATAAGCTTTACGTCAAGGGGCTTGTACACGCTCCATGCACGGTGTCTGTATATGGCCGAGCTGTAGCCCGCGTTAAACACCCGGTAGACGTACGTCTTGCCAAGCGAATCTTTTCTCGCGTGAAAATCAAGCGGGACCTCGACAGAGTCCCGGACCGCGATATCGTCCGGTAATGTCGCATTAAGGCCGTGTTTGAAGCCGTCTGCCGGTATGGTGGATTTCGTATGGAAGTTTACTGCCTGTGCCAGGGCGTGCACGCCTGCGTCAGTGCGGGAGGCCCCTGTTATGTCGTGTTCAATACCTGTCTGGTTGTGCAGGGCCAGGGCAAGGGTGCCCTGTATGGTGGATTGGGCCGGCTGGACCTGCCAGCCGGCATAAGCGCTACCGTCATATTCAAGTAACAGCTTTATATTACGCATTTTTATCCAATGCCAGATAACTCCTTAAAGAGCGCTTCGGTTAAACTCAGAAAAGTTCATGTGTCATATCACCCACACACACTATAAATAATCCTTTATAAGTATTTCTGCAATCTGCACGGCGTTAAGCGCTGCCCCTTTCCTGAGATTATCCGCGACAACCCACATGTTAAAGGCGTTCTCAGCGCTCACGTCGCGCCTGATTCTACCGATAAATACGTCGTCGGTCTCGGCGCAAAGCGTGTGCATGGGGTAGAGGTTCTTTCCGGGGTCGTCAAATACCTTTATACCAGGGGCCGACTCAAGCGCCTCCCTGACCTCTTCAATGGAAAACTCATCTTCACACTCTACGTTTATCGCCTCTGCGTGGGAAATAAACACGGGTACGCGAACAGCAGTCGCGCTAAGGCGCAGGTTCTCGTTACCGAGAATTTTTCTTGTCTCGTTAACCATCTTTTCCTCTTCCTTCGTGCTTCCGTCGTCCAAAAATACATCAATATGAGGAATGCAGTTAAAGGCAATTTGATGCGGAGAAGACCCTGTCTCTGGTACCTCCATGCTAAAAAGGCTCTTTACCTGGCCGGAGAGTTCATCCATCGCGTTCCTGCCCGCGCCCGAGACGGACTGATAGGTCGAAACAACAACGCGCTTTATACCGAAACGGTCGTAAATGGGCTTCAGAGCAACCACCATCTGTATGGTAGAGCAGTTGGGGTTCGCAATTATATTCTTTCTCTGATAAAAGGCAATGGCCTCGGGGTTTACCTCGGGAACAACAAGGGGCACGTCCGGGTCCATGCGAAAGCGCGACGTATTATCTATTACAACGCACCCGGCCTTTGCGGCAACAGGGGCGTATATGTCAGACACACTTGCTCCGGGAGAGAACAGGGCTATATCAACGCCCTCGAACGTCTCCTTGTCAAGAAGACCGACGACGTGTTCCTCACCCTTAAATCGCAAGGTCTCACCGGCGCTCCTTTCAGAGGCAAGCAGCTTTATCTCACCGACCGGGAATTCCCTCTGCTCAAGTATGGTAAGTATTTCCTTCCCTACCATACCGGTTGCGCCTGCAACGGCTATATTGTATTTTTCCTTCAAAACGTACCTCTCTAAAAAGTAATATAATATCATACACCCAGAGAGTAGTACTGTTCAACTGTTTTTTAAGAATTTTTTCAAATTCAGGGGGAATTAAAAAGGAAAACAACGCAAAAGGGTCAAGAAAAGTCCGGATGGTATACATGACTCGTTCACATTATATAAAAAAACGAGATTGCTTGACTTTGAATTCTTAACCCTCCGCTCGCAATGATAAATACGATTTTTTTTTGAAAGTGCCATATGATGTATTATCAGGGAAAAAGTTTTTTCCCGGCTCCAGTGTCTTCAAGCTCTTGCCTGGCCTCACTGGCCTCGCCGGCCTCGCAGGCTTCACTGCCAACATCGGAGAAGCTGCTTAATTTTTCACCGAAACGGTCGAGTTTCTTTTGAGCGTCTTCATGCTTAGTCCTTGCATTAACAAGGTGTTTGCCAAGGACCTCGAAGTCGTCGGAGAATTGTCCGAAATCGTTCGTAAGGGCTGTTAGGTGCGTTAAAATGCTCTGCGCCTGTTTGCTTATCTCAAGACCCCTCAAGCCAAGCAGTATGGTCTGCAAATAGGCGTAAAAACTGTTTGGTGACACAGGGATCACCCGCTTTGAAAAGGCATAGGTCGCAATCTGCCTTTCGTCGCCAAAGGCGTCGTCCTTTATGATGGTTTCGTAGTAGACGTTTTCTGCGGGAATATACATAAGGGCAAAATTAAACGTACCGTCGTCGGGCTGAATGTAAGACGTCGCTATCTCATCTATCCTGTTCTTTACGTCTTTTATAAACCCTCTTTTTGCGGCAAGCTTTTCCTTGTCCGTCGGCGCGTCAAGAAACTTCCTGAAGTTCTCAAGGGGGAATTTTGAATCAACCGGGACAAGGCCGTTGCTGAGCTTTATAACGGCGTCAACCCTTGTGCCGTTTTTAAAAGAATGCTGGAGCGCGAAGTTCGCAGAAGGAAGTATCTGGGCAAGCAGGTCGCCCAGGAAAAACTCGCCCAATTCTCCGCGAAGTTTCGGGGCCTTTAAAATCTCTTGCAGACTTGCTATATCTTTACCAACATCAAAAACCTGCTTCGTGGCCTGGCCAAGCTCTCCAAGCGAGCGCTTTACTTCCCCGACCACCTTGGCGGCGTTATCCATACGGTCGTTAATCTGCCCCGTGGAGGTCTGCATCTGGGTGTTCATTGCGTTTAACTGCCCGGAAACAAGCGAGGTGGTACGGGCGAGTTGCTCGTTTACGCTTGAAAGGTTGTTCTGGAGCGACTGGTTTACCGTGGCTACACTTGCTTGTATTGAGGTTTGAAGCTCTCGCCTCATAGCCTCGGTCTCTCTCTGGAGCAGGAGAATCGAGTCCACCTCTGAGGTGTCTTTCCCGGCCGTAAGACGCGTGCCTATCCACACAAGGGCGCAGAGCATTACAAACAAAAGTCCTGCTATAATGTACAGTTCCATAGAAAAACCGCCTTAGGTTAATGTCTCCCTTATTACCAAGATAAAACCCACCACTTGGGGCTAAAGCTCTGAGTCTTCACGCTTCCTCTCCCTTGATGGGAGGGGATTGAGGGGAGGGTGAGAATTCTTTTTTCACCCCCACCCCTGCCCTCCCCCATCAAGGGGGAGGGGGAGAGAGTAATACAATCTATGCGCAACAACACACATGTTCGGTCCAACAAAAAATCTTTATCTGATAAAAACATACTTCATAATCGCAAACAGTCTAAAAAAAACCGGCCAGGAATAAAAACCCTGACCGGATTATATCGCAATTGTTTATGTTATACCAGAAGTAGCCCAAGTGACTCCATTACAGAACACAGCTCCCGGCAGGCCCATTACAGAACCGGGTCCCTTTGCAGAGAACCCAGCCCCTGGCAGCTCCCGGCAGGCCCCTTACAGAACCAGGCCGCCTTTCCCCGGACAGTCGCCTTACTTAAGCAACCACCCGCGTCCTGTCCTTAAAGTCCCTTGCCTGGTAAACAAAGGCCTCAAGACGCGTCCTGGAGTTCGTATCCTCAATACCCTCGAACACCATATTCAAATACGGTATATTGGAGTTATCCTCGCGAACCTTCTTAAGTATTCCGTTTACTATAGTTCCGGGCATACAGGTGAAAGGCATTACGTTTACAATTCCTGTTGCGCCCTTGCTTATGTAATCTATTACCTTACCAATACTCAACACCGCCTCACCGTCGAAGGAGTCGTGAATGTAGGGGGCGGCGAGCTTCAAGATATCGTCGGTACCAGGCTCATGAGGATGCCTTATGTCGCCGTCGAAAATGCGTATCATCTGATTTTCAAAACGACGCTGGAAAAAGTCGTTAAAGTAGACCTTAAACAGGTCGCCGAACTTACGCTTTTGCCAGTTCTTTTTCTTGGAAACAAAGTTGGTGTAGAGTATCCACTCACCGACAGGAGGGATCATCACCTCAGCACCCAGGGCCTCGATGGACTTTACAAGGTCTTCGTTGCTGAAGCGGTTGCTCCTTACGTATATCTCGCCAACTATGCCGATAAGCGGTTTTGTCCCGTAACCGTACGTTGGGATGGCTCTGAAGTCAGCCTTTGCCTTCTCAAGGGCCTTGGTCGGAAAGACCTTTTTCTCAACAGAGGCGCATACGTCAAAAATACTATCCCAGTATACCTTTTCGGTCTCACCGGGGTTCTGCTCGTACGGCCTGACCTGCCTGAGCTTCTTTTCAAGCAGGTCGCAGGCAACAATACCCCACCATGCAAGCTTTGGAAAATCACTGCTAACAATGCCAAGCTCCTTGTAGAACTTCTCGTCCTGGTCCGGGGCGTACACCGGTACGTCTTCAAAACCAAGCTCGTCAAGAATCATCCTCTGATACCGGTTGTACTGACCGAAACGGCACGGGCCATTTCCGGACGGCATAAAAAAGGCGCTGTTTTTAGCGTCAAAATCAGGCTCCCTAATGGTCTTAACCATGTCTCCCGTGGTAATAATCGCCGGGTAACATTCCTTTCCCGACGTGTAGCGCCGTCCCCATTTAAGCGATTCATCGTCAGGCATATCCATGACTACTGCGTTAATGCCGGAGGCCTTAAATGCTGCGGCTATGCCGTGCGCGCCGTCCGCCATGTTCGGTATATAGAGCTTGGTCTTGATGTTTGTCCTCTCGACCAGAGCTCCTTTCTTTTTCTTGGGCTTAATCTTGCCCTGGACGTTCCTGAGACTATCAAGGTAGGCCTCGCACCTTGTAACAGCCCCTGCGTCGGCCGAGTGTTCGTCAACTTCAAGCTGCAGGAACGGCTTTTCATCCGATACGTCTTTAAAAAAGTGCGTTATAAAGGAATCAGGGCCGCAACCGAAGTTGGTTATATACAGGGCAAAAAGGTTCGGGTTATCTCTGACAATCTTTGCCGTTGCAAGGATTCTCTGCCCGCTCTTCCAGTACATGTCCTCCATAAGCACGTCGTCTATAACGTCGTCCACAGGGAGCATATCAAAGGGAATGGCTATAACACCCATGTCGCGAAGCTTGGTTGGAAGTTCCATGTTGATGCCGTTGTCTGCCGTATTATAGGGCCTGCCGACTATAACAAGGGCCATGTCGTCGCCAGAGAGGTCATCGATTATCTCCTTACCCCTTGCAATCATGCGGCGTTTAAACTCAGCCTGCGCTTCAAAAGCAGCGTCAACGGCTTTGTTGACCTCGCCCTTACCCTTTCCAAGAGTTTTTGCAAGGGCCTGGAATTCCTTCTTTATCTCGGACCTTGTCGCATGAAAATGCACTATCGGGTCTATCATCTCGACCCCGTCTGCTTTAAAGTCAAACGTTGCCTTGACAAGATACGGGATGCTCTGAATATAAGGACAAGTGACTGAGTGCCCTTCCCGATCCTTTGATTGAGGCATGTTTACGATACTTGGTACAAATATCTTTTTAACTCCCTTATCGAGGAGCTCCTGAATATGGCCGTGCGAGATCTTCACAGGGAAACAGCTCTCTGTCACGACCTTTTCAAGTCCATCGTTTATGATGTTCTTATTTGTCGGAGACGAGAGCCTTATCTTAATGCCAAGCTCGGTGAAAAATGCTTTCCAGAAGGGGTAGAGCTCATGCATGGTAAGTATCCTTGGTACGCCTATTTCCGGCGCTCCGGCAGGAAGCTTTTTGCCCTTGTAAGAAGAGTAAAGTATCTTCTCCCTATCCTTAAACAGGTCCGGCAGCTTATCACTTTCTTTCTCACCCTTATCCACCTCGAACTTATCACAGCGTCCGCCGTAATAAATCGGTCTCTCCCCTTCTATCTCGACCTTTCTTATCTCGCATATGTTTGAGCAATCTCTGCACTCAAACGAGTCTACTTCGTATTTTCTCTTGGAGAGGTCAAAACCCTTGAACACAGTCTCCTGCCCCGGAACCATCTCACGCAGTGCAAGGATGGCAGCGCCGATTGCGCCTGTAACGTCGTGGTTCTCAGGCACTGTAATCTTCTTACCCGTGACCTTTTCAAAGGCCGCAACCACGGCCAGGTTGGCAGCCGTGCCGCCCTGGAAAAATATCCTCTCTCCAATTCGCCTGTCGCCAACAACCCTGTTGAGGTAATTAAGCACGATTGAATAGGCAAGGCCTGAGACCAGCCCCCCTTTGTCCACTCCACGTTGCTGGTGGTGAACCATGTCACTTTCTATAAAGACCGTGCACCTCTCTCCCATCGGAGCCGGTGCGTCGCAATCAATGGCCAGGTCGCTGAACTCGCCCTTAATACTTATGCCAAGACGCTCTGCCTGCTCTTCCAGGAAACTCCCCGTGCCTGCGGCGCAGACTTTATTCATCTCAAAATCTACGACCACGCCGTCTTTCAGGGCTATGTACTTGGAGTCCTGCCCGCCTATCTCGAAGATGGTATCGACTTCCGGGTCTATCTCGGCGGCAGCAATTGCCTGAGCCGTAATCTCATTACGCACCGAGTCGGCTCCGACAAAGTCCCCGATAAGGTACCTGCCCGAACCTGTCGCCCCGACGCCTACGACGTTCACTCCATCGGCGCACTCATCGCCCACAATTCCAAGGCCCTTTCTTACCGCCTCAAGAGGCCTTCCGGCAGTTGCCAGATAACACTTGGAAATGAGCTTCCTGTTCTTATCTATTAAAATAACGTTCGTACTGGTAGAACCTATGTCAAGGCCAAGGTAGGCGTCTACCTTGTTTTCAGGGTCAAGCTTATACCCTACAGCAGTCGTATCAAGCGAGGGGTGCTCTGTTGGAGCTATGAGCTTTTCCCTTGACTTGCTCTGGGTTCTGCCGCCCTGTATATAGACTCTGAGTTCCTCGGCTCCCTTAAACTCGCCAATACCCTTTTCCTTGGCTAAGGCTGAGAAAACCGCGCCCAGCGCGCCCATGAAGTAGAAATGCTCCGGTACAATATAGTCCTTGTCGTCAAGGCCGAGTATATCCTGGAAGGCCTTTCTAACGCCAAGGTTGGCGGCGACTCCGCCCTGAAAAGCAACCGGCGTTGCAAATGCCTTACCCTTGCCGATGGTGGATTTAAAATTCCTTGCAACAGCGTAACAAAGTCCGGCGACAATATCATAGTCCGGCGTTGCGACCTGCTGGAGGTGGATCATGTCGCTCTTGGCAAACACGCTGCAACGCCCTGCTATGCGCGGCGGGACCTTGCTTTTAAGTGCAAGTTGACTGAACCCCTCAATGGTAAGCTCCATCCTGATTGCCTGCTGGTCAAGAAAACTTCCTGTGCCGGCGGCGCACACACTGTTCATCTGAAAATCTTCTATACGTACCTTTCCGCTCCCGTCGTCCTCGGCTTCGAGCTGGATAAGTTTTGCGTCCTGCCCACCCATCTCGATAACCGTACGGACCTCGGGGTGATAAAACTCAACGGCCTTTGCCTGGGCAATGACCTCGTTCGTAAAAACAGCTCCGATATAAGGGGCAATAAGTTTTCCTGCTGTGCCGGTTGCGGCAACAAGGGCAATCTTGTCCTTGCCGTAACGCTCTATGACTTCATCGAGTATGGCAAGTGTAGTCTCAAGCGGCGCGCCGCTTGTACGCATGTAATGCGACTCAAGTATATTTTTATGTTCATCCAAAACCACCGTATCAGCGCTAACAGAACCTACATCAATCCCAACGTAAACTTTACTCAAACTTCCACCTCCATGAAATAAGAAAAATCCCGCATTGCGGGTTTAAGCCCCGGCCACGGAAGCCGGGCTTGGTATTCGTATTCGTAACACCTAACTTGAGTCTCGTGAAATACGTGCGGTATTGCCGCGCCGTTGACCTGGAATTATCTTCCGACGATTATCTTTAATGTGATGAGATATTATCATTTATAAAAATATGTTTGTCAACCAATATATAAGACTGAGCTAATCCTGAATAAGACTATTTACTCTTGTAATAAAATTAAAATATCCGGCGTTTGATATTGTTTTGGCTTTCGGAGTTCTTCGCTCCAGGTAAATGAATACACCTGAAAAACGTTAAAAGCCCGGACCAGGGTCCGGGCTTTTAACGTTTAAATATTATATACTGAATTATAGACTTTTGAGATAGGCTACAACAGCGTCAATCTCGGCGTCTGACAGACCAAGCTTTGGCATGGGAACCGGGAATTCAGCATATTTCTTTGCATCGCCTGAACGTCCATCGGCGATCGTAGCTTTAATGACTGCAGCGTCACCTTTGATAAAATCAGAACCGGCGAGAGCAGGAGCCATTGGGCCTCCGGCGCCAGCAGCTCCGTGACAACCTTTACATTTTCCGTCAAAAATACCAGCGCCGTCAGCGGCCATGGCAGTTCCTGAAAATGTTAGTGCTAATGCTATTGCAACAAAAAATACAAACTTACGCATAGAGAGTGCCTCCTTTCATGATTTTTATTATTTTAATCTTACAATTTTGGCTGTTAACTTGTCAAGCACTTTGTATACAATCCTGATGCGAACCTCTGCGTAAAAGGCCTGACTTATGCATAAATTAGCCGCAACAGGCCTTCTCCAGCCAGCACCTGACTCACAAAAAGCCTGCAACTCATGTAAAACATTACAAATATACCACGTGACTTTGTCCCATTTGCCTTGTCTGAAACATCATTAACCTACTATTTCTTTATGATTAAAAAAAAGTAATGGTAGGAAACTTGACTTATATCATGTTTTTCATACTTGAAAAAAGGTTATAATTTGTTATCATCAAGGAACAAAAAATTCCTGGAGGTAATAGATACAATGCTTAAAGACAGAGTAGAAGAAGCGCTAAACAGCATCCGCCCTGCGTTGCAGGCCGACGGAGGAGACGTGAGCCTGGTCGATATAAAC
>CBDUXY010000072.1:0-12821 GCA_965371305.1 uncultured bacterium | reverse complement strand
AAAGCAGCAGATCATCTGTTGCCGCGGCATATTCATTCCCGTTCGAAGCTGAGCCATGTGAAGTGGTATCGTCCAGACCTTCCGCGCCATATGCCACGGCAGGCGTTAAGACCAACACGGCAAATAAAAAGAAAATCATGCGGAATGTAGACATTCTATTCACTACGCCATTACCTTACTTAGGTTAAGAGTGGTTAATTGCGCGTTGGAAATAATATCACAAAATAGAATTACGAGGCGTTAGAACAAACAATTACAGAGCTATAATTATACTTTATAGCTAACTTATTGTAAAGGAATTTACCTGAACATCATTTATATACTGCGTGATACAGATACTGCGTGATATAATCACGGTGTTGCAAAATTCTTTTTACATATTAGCGCAAACACCGGCCAATTCACTCATTATTACGGGCTCGCGCCATTACCGAGTTCCGGCGACAACACAATGCGGATGGCTTTTATCTTGATTTTCAGTGGCTTAGGGAGTTATAATAAACATGCTGATACAAAACGTGGGTGGTTTTTGCACCTGACTTTCAAAAGCATTGCAAGGCCTCATAAAAACCTTTATGCAACTTAATTTGTGCTGACATTACCCGCACAAATACAGAAAACAACGCACTACTTTCGTCTAACACAGCAGTTACCCGGAGGACGTCACGCTTAACAAACTATCAATTACAACCAAGGTTGGACTAATACTACTTTTACCAACTGTTGCCGCACTGGTGACGATAGCAATCTTTTACTCCTACCTTGCCAGGACGAGCCAGGACGTGCATATCATCAACGTCGCCGGCCGCCAGAGAATGCTCGCGCACGAGTTCGGCAACCTGAGCCAGAAACTACATCTTGGACAAACAGAGTTCAGAGACCAGCTTGCCAAGGACACGTTGCTTTTTGACGAATCCCTCTACATATTGCAGTACGGCGGCAAAGTGCTTAACAGAAACCTTGACCCGGCCCCTCCGGAAATGCAGCTTACTATCTCGGAGATGCGCCTTGAGTGGGAACCCTATAAAGAGGCGCTCGAAATAATAACAGGACACTCGCCAAGCGACGTTGACCTTATAGCCGAACTTACCCCGATTGACGTAGAGGTGCCAACCGCATTCGCCTATATACGCGACAATACCATAGGGCTCGTAGCAGTCGCCGACCTGCTTGTCATGCAGTTTGAACAAAAAAGCGTAAAACAAAGAGAGCACATCTTCTTAACGCTGGTAGCCATCGTAAGCTTTGACATTATTTTGCTTATATTCGGTATTTACGTCGTGGCGCGTTACGTCTCGGAACGCAAGAAGGTTGAAAGTGAACTTAAACTTGCCCGTGACTCGGCACAGGAAGCAACAAGGGCAAAAAGCGAGTTTCTTGCAAACATGAGCCATGAAATCCGAACCCCGATGAACGGCATCATAGGAATGACCGAGCTTGCCCTGAACACACACCTGACAAAAGAGCAACGCAGCTACCTTGACATAGTCAGCACCTCTGCCGATTCCATGCTCACGGTAATCAACGACATACTGGACTTCTCCAAGATAGAGGCAGGTAAATTAAGACTTGAGCCTGCACCGTTCGCACTAAGAGACAGCCTTGGAGACATTATCAGAGCACTTGCATTGAGAGCGCATGAAAAGAGCATTGAACTTGCCTACTATATTCCACCGAACGTACCTGAAGCCCTTATAGGAGACATCGGACGACTGCGGCAGATAATTGTAAACCTTATAGGCAACTCCATTAAATTTACAAACATTGGCGAGATAGTGCTTCGTATTGAAGCGCAAGAGACGACAAAAGACAACATCATACTGCATTTCATGGTCACTGACACGGGAATCGGTATTCCCAAGGGTAAAAAAGACATGATATTCGGCGCGTTTACCCAAGCCGACTCATCGTTCGACAGAAGTTACGAAGGCACCGGCCTCGGCCTTGCCATCTCAACGCAGCTTGTCGGGATGATGGGAGGTAAAATTTGGGTGGAAAGCCCAACCACCCAGCCAAGGATGAGCAACGGGGGACCTGGCTCGACATTTCACTTTACCGTTCCCTTTGACAAATCCGAAACGCAGGAATTAAAATCAACCCCGTACGATCAGATAGAAAAACTAAAAGCCCTGCCCGTACTCATTGCCGAAGGGAATACGACAAGCCTAAAGATATTCGAAGAGATGATACAAGGTTGGAGGATGAAGCCCGTTGCCGTTAAAAACGCAAAAGAAGCCCGCAAATTAATACACGAAACTGCAAGGACAGACAATCCGTTTAAGATAATATTACTTGACATCAAGCTTCCTGACGGAGACGGTTTCGAGCTTGCAAATGAAATCATTGAAGATCGTACCATATCCCCCACACCTCAGATTATAATGCTCACAACGTCAGACCAGGCAAGCCTTCACCGCTGCCGCAAGCTCAACCCTAACCAGTACCTGATAAAACCCTTTAAACAGTCAACACTCTTTAACACCATCCTCGAGGCGTCCGTGCCTTCGGTGAAAAACATACAACAGCAGCACATAAAAGAAACTACCGGGGGCAGAGAAACATTCCAAATAACGTCAAAACACAGGCTAAACGTCATAGTGGCCGAGGACAACCTGGTGAACCAGACACTTGCCATAGCCATACTTGAAAAACTCGGACATGAAGTGACCATAGCCGAAAACGGCATTGCCGTGCTTGAGTTAATGGGCAAGGACACCACCTATGACCTGATACTAATGGACATCCAGATGCCCAAAATGGACGGACAAAAAACAACGGCGGTCATACGTGAAAAAGAATTAAATACAAGCGTACATATTCCTATAATCGCCATGACCGCGCACGCAATGAGCGGTGACAGGGAGAAATGCCTTGCCGCCGGAATGGACGAATACGTTGCAAAACCGCTGCATATCCAGGAGTTGATAGACGCAATCGAATCGCTTCACATTACGCCCGAACAAGACACTGGCGACGTAGCACCCCCACTCACGCGTGAGCAAAACGTAGAGGCCGGGGCCGCAGCAGACATGCGGGCCAAACCCGTCGCCTCACCCGCAGCAGATACACCGCAAAAACCAGCAGTACCCTTAATAAGGGCAAGACCCATGCCCTCAGACCATGACACCGCCCCTGTGCTTGACAAAAAAGCCCTCAATTTTATGGTTGACGGCGACACGGAGCTCTCAAAACGCATTTTAAGTATCTTCCTTAAGGACCTTCCGGAACACATGACGTCGATAGACAGGGCAATTACAGCTTCAGACTTTACAACAGTAATGGAAAAGGCCCACAGCCTTAAGGGAGCAGCCGGGAACATAGCTGCAAAGGCAATGTATATTACGGCGGGGATGATGGAACAAACTGCAAAAACAGGAGACGCCGTTAAAGCAAGAAAGTTATACGAGATCCTGGCAACTGACAGGGTAGTTCTGGAAAAAGAATTAAAATCCCTGCTTGATGAATTAACAGGCGAATTAACGCCAAACAAAAACCCTGACTAAAAACCGACAGGCTCCGCGAACTGACGTGCTACGCCCGTCTCAACATCTATCTATATCTCTCTCTAAAACTTAAAAACATACCACCATATAGCACAGGACTAACAACACCCGCCACTACCGTCATCCGGCTTGGCAGGGTTGCAAGGTTCGCCCTCATCCACCGGATCTATAACAAGCTCACCGTTCGGGTCGATTATACTGAAGCGCCCTGCGTAAGGCGGGCGGGCAAGTTTTTTTAAAGTGTCCGTACATACCTCTACCGGCACGCCAACAGCGAACTCATGGCCGTCGCCGTCGCTTACAGAATCAAAAGGTCCGTTATAAATGGCCCTGTGTCCCTGATATTTACATTCTTCTCCCTTGTCAAGCTTATAGCCGTTCACCACGATTGAAAAAAACTTTAACCCTCCTGCAACCCGGTAGAGCGTCCTTGACTGTATGTAAAGACCGTAAGCGCCGGCTGCGCGCGCGGCATTAAAAAATTCCTCTTCCGTAATAGCCCCTGAGATGCACTCGCCCCAGAGTTTTTCATCCGCCCTCATCTCTTCCGGCACAGGCACTTCGCTTACGACGTCGGAGATACAAAACCGTCCGCCGCTCTTAAGCACGCGCATCACCTCTTTCATTACGCGCTCCTTATCCGATGACAGGTTGATCACGCAGTTGCTCATCACCATATCGGCTAAACCGTCTTCAAGAGGCAGGTCTTCAAGCACTCCTTTTTTGAACTCGACGTTTGAGAACCCGAGACTTTCTGCGACTACACTCGAAGCCGAGCGGGCCTTCTCAAGCATTTCATCCGTCATGTCTATGCCAACGACGCGCCCACTGGCTCCGACTTCTTTTGCCGCTACAAAACAGTCTATGCCGCCGCCCGATCCGAGGTCAACCACCGTCTCCCCCGCTCGCAGCCCTGCAAACCCGACCGGACTTCCGCAGCCATAAGATATGCCGACAATATCGTCCGGGATATAAGAAAGATCCACCCCTGCGTAGTTTCCAGGGCAACAAAGCTCTGCCTGGGGCTCTGCTGCCGCATTACCGTAAAATTCCCTTACCCCGTCCCTGACCGTATCCTTTTCCATACCAATCTCCTTCATTAACGTTCTTATTATTATGCAGTTTTTCCATTCAAAATCAATGACTATAATAATAATTGTGAGTTTATTCTTAATTTATCTAAAAAAATCGACTATGTCTGTTAGCAGGCTCACAGTTGTTGATTTTGCATTTGCACGTCCACTCGGCCAGGTATTTTTCTTGACTTTTCACTGTTTTTTAAGTACAAATGTAAGGGCTTTTCATGAAGTAATAAGGGAAGGTACTGAGGTATGGTAAAATCATTAACATTCAGCTCCTCTCCGGCAAGGCAACCCCTGAAACCCCATAAACCAATGGTGGCAGGTGTTGTGGTTGATTCAATTAACCCGGGTTCGGTTAAAAAAGCCAAGGCTTCGGGCGCAGACATATTAGAGCTTCGCATAGACACTTTCGCAGACCGCAACCCTTTAAAGTTAAAGAACAAAATCCTTGAGACACGAAAACTCGGTCTGCCCCTGCTGCTGACCATAAGGAGTGAAAAAGAAGGCGGCAAGCCAGGTCTTCAAGACAGCGAAAGACTGGCTCTCTTTACGGAACTCATCCCTATTACAGATATGGTAGACGTTGAGTTAAGTTCTAAAAAAATTTTAAGGCAAGTCAGAGCAATTGCAAAAAAACACAAAAAAACTCTGATAATTTCTTTTCACGACTTCAAATCAACACCAGGAGAAAAAAGGCTTCTCGCTACCACTGAAAAAGCCCGAGCCGCAGGCGCAGATATTGTAAAGATAGCGGCTTTTGCAAAAACGCGCGAGCACATAAAAAGACTCACCAGGCTTGTCACAGACGAAAAAAGCGTTATAGTAATAGCAATGGGTGAGTGCGGGAAGGCAAGCCGTGTGTTTTTCCCCCTGCTTGGCTCACTCGTAACATACGCGGCTATTACTAAATCGAGCGCGCCCGGACAGATGACGTTAAAAGAACTTAAAAAATCGCTAAACCAGTTTACGGTTTGCGGGCAATAAAATTAATTCGTTCCATTGGTATCAATCATAATAATTAAAACAAAACGGAGGTCTTACTGATGGCGGTAAAAGTCGCTATTAACGGTTTTGGCAGGATAGGCAGGAACGTACTGAGGGCAAGCATTGGTGAATCCGCAATAGAGTTTGCCGCGATTAACGACATTACGGATCCGGCAACCCTGGCGCATCTTCTGAAGTACGACTCGATATACGGCCGCTTCGACGGTACGGTCGAGGTCGGCGAAAATGCCCTGATAGTTAACGGCAAGACCATAAAAATAATTGCCGAGCGCGACCCAGCAAAACTTCCCTGGAAGGAACTCGGAGTCGACATAGCGCTTGAATGCACAGGGCTTTTTACCGCGCGCGAAAAAGCAAGCGCACACCTTGAGGCAGGAGCAAAAAAGGTGATCATCTCGGCCCCTGCTCAGGACGAAGACCTGACCATCTGCATGGGAGTGAACCACAAGCTCTACGACCCGACAAACCACAACATACTCTCGAACGCCTCGTGCACGACCAACTGCCTTGCCCCCGTGGCAAAGGTCTTACAGGATAACTTCGGCATTGTAAAGGGGCTTATGACCACAATACATGCCTACACAAACGACCAGCGCATACTCGACCTGCCTCATAAAGACTTAAGGCGGGCGCGCGCCGCGGCACTTTCGATGATACCGACAACAACGGGCGCGGCAAAGGCCGTCTCGCTTGTGCTTCCGGAGCTGAAAGGCAAACTCGACGGCATGGCCGTTCGGGTGCCGGTTGCAACCGTATCCCTTATCGACCTTGTATTTGAGTCGGAAAAAGAAACGACTGCCGAGGAAATAAATGCGGCCTTCAAAAAGGCGAGCGAGGGCGAACTCAAAGGTGTACTCGGGTACTCGGAGGACAAATGCGTATCGGTTGACTTTAACCGCGACCCTCACTCATCCACCGTCGATGCCCTGTCCACAAAGGTCATTGGCGGAAACCAGGCAAAAGTGCTTTCATGGTACGATAACGAATGGGGTTTTTCATCAAGGATGAAAGATCTAATGTTATATATAATAGAAAAAGGAATTTAATTCAGGGAGAAGTACACTGTCAGAGCTAACATACATAGACGACCTTAATCTGCATAAAAAGCGCGTGCTGATACGTGTTGACTTTAACGTGCCGCTTGATGATAAAGGCAACATCACGGACGACACCCGAATAAGGAGTGTTTTACCAACAATAAACTACGCCCTTGACCAGAGTGCGCGCATCATACTGGCCTCGCACCTGGGCCGTCCAAAGGGCAAGGTAGAGCCGTTGCTAAGCTTGATGCCGGTTGCAAAGCGGCTAACGCGGCTTCTGGAAAAGGACGTAAAACTTGCGCCCGACTGCATCGGGCCGGAAGTGGAAGAGCTTGTCAAAGCCATGGAACCAGGCGACATAGTGCTGCTTGAGAACCTGCGCTTTCACCCCGAGGAAGTAGACAATGACGACGAGTTCGGAAAAAAACTCGGCAGCCTTGCCGACGTATATATAAACGACGCCTTTGCAACGGCTCACAGGGCGCACGCATCCAACATCGCCGTTACCAAACACATAGATACTGTCGGGGCCGGGTTTCTGCTTAAAAAAGAACTCACCTACTTTGCCCGTGCCCTTGAGAACCCGGTGCGGCCGCTTGTGGCGATTATAGGCGGCAAGAAAGTCACCGACAAGGTCGGGGTTTTAAAGAGACTTTGCGATAAAGTGGATAAGATTATAATCGGCGGCGGAATGTCGCTTACGTTTTTCAAGGCCCTTGGCTACGAAGTAGGGAAATCGTTTTATGAAGATTCCGTACTTCAAGAGGCAAGAGATGTAATAGCAACGGCCCGGAAAAAAGGTCTTAAACTTTACCTGCCCGTGGACTTCGTGGTTGCCGACAGGTTCGACATAGGGGCTGAGACAAAGGTCGTGCCTTATCAGGAGATACCGGCGCAGTGGATGGCCCTTGACATAGGACCTGCCACTGTAACGCTCTTTACCGAGGCCATACAGAATGCCAAGACCATCATCTGGAACGGTCCGATGGGCGTGTTTGAGATGGATGCGTTCAGCAGGGGCACGTTTGAGATGGTAAGAAACGTTGCAAACTCCCATGCCCTGACCATTGTCGGCGGCGGAGATACCGACGTTGCCATACACCGTGCCGGAGAGTTTGCCAAGATGAGCTACATATCCACCGGCGGCGGGGCATTCCTGGACCTTGTAAAGGGCAACGACCTGCCAGGCATAGAAGCGCTTAAAAAGAAACTTGAGGCCGCTGCGGCCGAAGCATAAAAAAAAGGAAACAACACACCATGCCAAAACCTCTCATAGCAGGCAACTGGAAGATGAACAACACCATCGAGCAAGGCGTAGAGCTGGTGATGAAGTTAAGGGAACTTGTCGGGCATATGGACGATGTGGAGGTCATGGTGGCCCCGCCCTTTACTGCAATACACCATCTCAAATTCCTGCTTGCCGACACGTCGATCAAACTCTCCGCACAGAACCTCTCATGGGAGCAAAGCGGGGCATACACGGGCGAGGTATCGGCCGAGATGCTTTTTGACGTTGGGTGCGAGTACGTTATCATCGGCCACTCCGAGCGGCGTCAGTACTTTGGAGAGACCGATGACCTTGTAAACAAAAAGATCCGCGCCGCCCTCAGGAGCAACCTCAAGCCAATCGTGTGCGTAGGAGAGACACTCAAGCAAAAAGAAGCCGGCCGGACCCTTGCCGTTGTAAAGGCACAGGTAAGGGGCGCTCTTGCGGATTTCGGCCCCGGCACCTTAAAGGGCCTTGTCATAGCCTATGAACCGCTCTGGGCAATAGGCACGGGCAAGACCGCCACGCCCGAGCAGGCCCAGGACGTGCACAACAACATCCGAGAGATATTATTCGAAGACTTCGGCACAAGCTCGGGTAAAGACGTGCGCATCATCTACGGAGGAAGCGTTAAGCCGGACAATATCGACAGCCTTATGGCACAGCCCTCAATAGACGGAGCATTGGTCGGAGGGGCAAGCCTTAACGCCGACGACTTCTCCAGAATCGTGCAATTCAGGAACCATACGGAACCAAAAAATCCCCGGTAAACATACCCGCAGGAAATTGCTCACAAAAATTCTTTGAAATTATTTGTATTACCTGAATTTTTCCCTTGCATTTTAGCGCGAAGTACACTTTAATGTTGCATTACGTCAAAGTTCATATATGACTTAAATGCGGCCGCGTTAGCGGCCTTTTATAAAAAAGACTGACTTCTTAAGAGAGAAAGAAATGTACACAGCAATCTCGGCGTTACAGATAATCGTTAGCATTCTGCTTGTTATAATCGTTCTGTTCCAGGTGGGCAAAGGGGCAACGATGGGTTCAAGCCTTGGAAGCACCTCAAGCCAGGCGCTTTTCGGAGGGGCCGGACCGGCCACCCTCATGACCAAGATAACCATCTTACTTGCGGCAATATTCATGGCCTCGGCCCTTTACCTTACATATCAGTCCCGCCATGCACAAAGCAGCTCTGTTATGGACACGGTCCCGGCCGTAGTAGAAACGCCCAAAGAACCAACGCCGGCGGAAACGGCAATCCCCGTAACAGTACCGGCCGTTAAAGGCGAAGAGGCTGCCGCCGCTACTGTCAAAACCGGAAAAATCGAAGAAAAGGCACAGACCGTTAAGCCCGTTACCAAGCCTGCCGCCAAACCAAAAACACCGACAACACCAGCACCTGCTGTAAAAGAAGTAAAACCGGTAACAAAACCCGAAGCAAAAACAGAGGCCAAGGCAGCAACGCCTGAGCCGGTTAAAGAAGCAGCGCCAAAAGCAGAAACAGAAACAAAATAGTAGCCCGCATGGCGGGTTTAATCCAGGCAAGCTTGTTTCGTATGAATTGAGCGCAGTACTTTCACATACTTTGTAATTTAATAAAATTTTTTATCCCTCGTTACACATAATGCCGAAGTGGTGGAACTGGTAGACACGCTATCTTGAGGGGGTAGTGGGGCGACCCGTGGGGGTTCGAATCCCCCCTTCGGCACCAAATATTAAAAGGGGTTCCACACAGTGGAGCCCTTTTCATATTTCATGTTTAAGAGATTCGAACCCTGTTGCCGAAAGCAACATTGAACTTGACTGGAGGCCCTGATGTGCGCGACAGAATGGAGCGAAAAGCAGGGCAACACAATGTCGTCAATGATCAGTATGGTGACGCTGGAACCAGGGGCGTTTTCACTTTTTACTCCAATACTTCTTTACTTGATTTCCCATATACCCATCATCCCAATATCTTCATGCTGCGACACATGGCAATGAAAAACCGTCTTTCCCGTAAAATTCATGACAGGAACAAGCATCTTAACACTTCCGCCGGGCACGATATTAATCGTATCCTTCCATGCGGGTATAGTTGAATAGAGGGAGGCGTAACCCGCCTCACCCCCGGTTATGCTGAGTATCTGGCAGGGGTTTACGTGCTGGTGAAAGGGGTGGTCCATTGGGCTTATGTTGAATATCTCCCATATTTCGTATGTCCCGACACTTGAGCTGAGCACGTACGGTTCCACGTTATAATCCTTTAGGTTCACGAAGCCGCGCCCGTTGGCCATTATCAAGTACAGTTTTCTTTTCGGCAGGGTGCTGATGTCCATGTCCACCCGTCTGGCATGTGGATTTATTGACGAGGGAAGCCTATCCTCCATCACTTTCCCTTCTGAGGAAAGTGTCATAAGCGTTACTTTTTCAAGTCTGTTGCTCTTACGGTCGTAAGGAAGCGATAGGAATTTAAAGGTCCCCGGTTTTTTGCCGGCCTTAACGAGCAAATCCACTCTCTCGCCCGGCGTGATCAGCAGCTCGCTTAGCGGATACGGCTTGTCGAGCAGCCCTCCGTCGGTTCCAGCCAGATACAGCTCATGGTCTTCAAGCTTCAGCTTATAAAATCTCGCTGTACTCGCATTTATAATCCTCCACCTCTGCACCTGCCCGGGCCTGATGCCAAGGACAGGATTTACCTGTCCGTTTACCATGACGATCTCACCCTCCTTACCGTCCCAGTAATCCTGTTTCGTGTGCGGCGCAGGCATAGAACCCTCAAGGCTTATATCTTTCAAAAGCAGTATGTGTGTTTCAAAGCCGGAGAGTACTTCCGTCTCGTCCTCCACGACCAGCGCACCCGAAAGTCCCGCCCAGACCTGTTCTGCGACCAGTTCATGGTAATGCGGGTGATAATAACACATGGCACCTGGCTCCTGCTTTGAAGTGTCGTATTCAAACAAGAATTCCTTGCCCGGCTTTATAGTTACGAATATATTATCAGCGTTACCGGAAGGGGAAACGTGAAGTCCGTGAGTGTGGATGTTGGTCAAATTTTTTACGTGTCCCAGCACGTTTTTCTTCCGCGTAGGCTTCAGCGAATTTTTCAGGCGCAGCCTGAGGAGGTCTCCCTTCTTTATCCTTATGGTCTGTGACGGAAATTGACCGTTGTATGTCAGAAGGTTCGCCTCTTTGCCGTTAATTTTTACTGACGCCCTTATAAGTTCCTGCTCTACCTCAACGACCCCGGCCTTTTTACTTAGATTAATCATATCCAGAGGTTCTTTAAACGGCTGTCCGGCAGGCGGGTCGACTATTCGAAACTTCTGCAATCCTATCTCCGGCCAGGAAGGCTCTCCACCTGCAAAGACGCTTTCCCAGGGAAGCAGCGTCCCACCAGCTATACCGGCCGCGGCTATCCTCATAAAATCCCTTCTGCTTATTTGCTTATTGCCCATGCCTTAAACCTCCGCATGAAGTGAAAGTATGTCATGAAAAACAAATAAAAATCTAAGCAAATCAATTATACTACAAAAAAGTTGCAAACCTATCACTACCACAAAAAAAAGGGGTAGCAGACTTTAGCACCTGCTCCCCTTTTTAGGATTAGTTTATATTAAGTAGCCGGGTAGGTCTTTACTTGCCACCCAGGCTTTTCTCAAGCTCTGCCTTCCTTGCTTCAAGCTTGGCACGTTTTGCTTCGTCCTCGGCATTCAAAGGATCTACAAGCGTATTACCATCAACATTAACCGCGTTAAGCACGTCTACGGCAACGTCCTTGCCGGTAAGCTCTTTATCGTCCCATACCGAATCTGCTCCAAGGGCAAGGCTAAGATGCTTTGTTGCGCCAGGCTCAATGCCGCCCTTAACCGTATGATTGAAGTCTCCGCTTACGCCTGCTTCAGTAGCCTCCGCGGCCTCCGGTTTGGCTTCTGGTTTGGCTTCGCCTTCTGGTTTGGCCTCGCCTTCGGGTTTTGCTTCAGCAGCGGGCGCTGCGGCAACGACCTTACCGTGGAAAAATATTTTGGAAAGGGCGACTTCGGTATTATTGGTCACGTCCAAATCGAGAACAGGGGTGGAAACCGCGCCCGTATCTCTTCTGGAAAGTTTACCGCCTGAAGCGGTAATCTTATCAAGCACGGCCTTTGCCGCGTCATAAGCTGCCTTTTTTGCGGCAAGCGGTTCAAGCTCTGCCGTTACTGTGGCAAGTTCTTTTTCCTTCAGCGCCTTTACCCGACCCGACGCCATGGCGATTATCTGCTTCGCAGTCTTGGTATGAACAGCTTTTCTAAAGTCATTCTCCATCTTCTCAACGTCTATCACTGCTCCCTCTTCCAAAACCTCGTCAGGGGTTGACAGGGCTGTTAACGCCTCGTCGAACTTCGCCCTCTGCGCTGCGCTCAACTGCCCTTTTATGTTCTCAACACTGGTCTTGTATTTATCAATAGTGCTTGCGTCCACAGCCACGTCCATGCCGTCGGTACAGCCAACGACAAGAAACAATACCAACATTGGTATCAGCATTTTCAACAACTTCAAGTGTTTCATATAAACTCCTTTCAAATAATTTTTTAAGGTTTAAGAAAATTATAAATGCAAATTATAAAAATGCAAGCCTCATCCCGCGCCTTACGGTTTAGCCGAACAATCCCGCCAAAACATCAAACCGGACAGGCAGTATTTATTATTACCTTAAAACTACCATGAATATCAAGTAAATTAATTAATGATTGGGTTAATTAATTGCAAAAAAATAATCTGAACTCATAAATAATTGTCGCCGAAAAGCTTACCTACGGGAATTCTATGCTAAAATTATAATAGCATAAAAAACTGCTTTACGTAACGATCAATTCAAAATCAAACGAATTTAAAGGGGATATGATGAACGGTTGGTATCATAAAGAGAGCTCGGAAGTTCTTAATTTGTTAAAGTCGTCTC
>CBDUXY010000071.1:0-12842 GCA_965371305.1 uncultured bacterium | reverse complement strand
GTAAAAGTATTAGAGAAGACAACGTCTGTTATCTCCGAGCTTACCCCTCCACCAATGGTCGAGGTCCAGGACTTTGCGTAACTCATGGCGTAGTTATAATTAAAAGCGATCCCGTCATTAGAGTTCCCTGACACGTCGTTGTTCGTAAAGACGTTGGTAACGCCTGACTGGTCAATGGTCGATTCCAGGTCGCCTGTCACAGTAGAAATCTCACTGTAGGCATAAGAGCGAAACACTGTATCGTATATCTCTATGCCGTCGTCGTTATAGCTGCCAGTGGCAGTATTGTTAGTGAATGTACTATCGAACGTAACGTCCTGAATGGTGCTGACAACGCCCAGGGCTCCGCCGACGTCGGAGCTATACACGCTTGCGTATGATATGGCGTACTGATAATTGATAAGTACGTTATCTTCGCTGTTTCCGCTGATCGAGTTATTCGTGAACGTGTTTGTCGAGCCTGACGGGTCTATCGTCGAGGTCACATCGCCTGTAACGATAGAGCTATTGGCCTTTGCGTAGCTCTTAAAGTAGGTGTAATCAATATACACGCCTTCGTCGCCGTTCCTGTCGATGGTGTTGTTTGTAAAGGTGTTCTCGTATGTAGTATTAGTTATGTCGCTTGTTACCCCGACTGCGCCGGAAACGGTCGATGAGTATATCATGGCGTAGGAAGTGGCGTAGTTGGAATCGATATAAACGCCATTGGAAGAGTTGCCGGACACATCGTTATTGGAAAGCGTGTTGGTTATGGTCGAATCGGCTATCTCCGAGCTTGCGTTGCCGCCTATATTGTTATTGGTGCCATAGAGATATGATAAGAAGTAATTATCGTATATCTCTATACCGTCCTCGTCGTTGTCGGTTACCGTGTTGCCTGTAAGTTCGTTCACGATGTCAATGTTCTGTATGGTGCTTGAGAAGTCGCCGCCTATGCTTGCCGTATAGGCCTTGGCATTGGACCATGCGTTAGCCTCGGACAGCCATATGCCGTCACTCCAGTTGTTATCGACCAGATTATTGGTCATTGTATTTGTTATGGTCGAGGTGTTCATGGAAGCGCTTACGTCCCCGCCTACGACAGAATCAGTTCCGACAAGAACGTAGTTCCAGAGGTACTGGGTTTCGATAGTTATACCGTAGTTTCCGTTATCGTTTGTCGTATTGTTGGTAGCGGTATTTTCAAAAGTAACGTCATGGATGTCGGTCATAACCGAACCGTCAACCACAACGTCAGAGCCTATAGTGGCATAGCTCATCGCGTAGTTATAATCAACGTAAATGCCGTCATTCCCGTTACTACTTACGTCATTGCCGGTGAACGTATTGGTAATGCCGGAGGGGTCTATGGTTGAGCTTACGTCCCCGCCTATATACGAACCACCGCTTCCCAGAACACGGGCATAGGAGACAAGATTATTGTACTCGATATAAATACCGTCTTCATTGTCGTTTACGGTATTGTTCGTAAAGGTATTTTCGATGGTGGTATTATTCACGCCACTGGTCACCGAACCCATTACCGTACTCGTATATACCCTGTTGTATGAAAAGGCATAGTTCTCGTAAAGTTCAATACCGGTTCCGCCATTTCCAAGGGATTCGTTGTTAGTAAAGGTGTTGCTGATGCTTGAGGGGTCGATAAGGGCGGATGCGTCAGCCCCGATAGTGGAGTTATTATCTATGTATGTGTAGGATAAAAGCCCCTGGTCGCCGATGTATATTCCGTGGGAATCAAACGCGTCGTTGGTCGTGTTGCCGGAAAAGACATTTTCTATGTTGGTGTCCACAACGTTCGACGCTGCCGAACCGCCTATGGAAGAAGAATTGACCCTGGTGTATGACCACGCATAGTTCTGATTAATATATATATTATTTTCGGTGTTGCCGTTAACCTCGTTGTTGGTGAACGTGTTGGTTATGGCCCCGGCGTCTATGGTGGCTGTAGCATCGCCGCCTACCACCGAGCCGGAAGTAAGGTAAACGATAGATTCAATGTCGTTGTACTCGATCTCAAGACCTTCGAACGTGTTGCTGTTAGCGGTGTTCGAGCTAAAGGTATTGTCTATTGAAAAGTCCTGTACAAGGGCCGTTGCAGAACCGCCGACATTGGATTCACCAATATCCGTGTTGGTAATCGCGAAGTTGTCGATTATGTTAATACCGTCGCCATCGTTGCCGTTGGTTACGTTACCCGTGAATGTATTGGTGATGCCTGACGGATCAATGACGCTTGTGACGTCGTTTGTTACGTTAGAGGTGTTGTATACGTCTGCGTACGCCATCAGGAAATTTCTATTGATTTGAATTCCGTCGTCGCTGTTGTCGTTGGCCGTGTTGTTCGTAAACGTGTTAATTACCTCGGAGTCAAGTACGTTAGCCGAAACGCCGCTTACGGTCGTGCTTGAAACCTTGGCGTAGGAAGCAGCGTAGTTTTCATAAATAATGATCCCTGCGCCCTGGTTACCGCTTGCCTCGTTATTTGAGAAGGTATTCTCGACCGTGGCATTAGTTATCGTTGAATCAAGGTTGCCTGTTATCTCAGATGTATAGGCATAAGCGCGGCTAAGAACGAACTGGGAGTAGAGATAAAAACCTGTTTCCTCTTCTTCCCAGTTATTGTTGAATGTGTTGCCCGTAACGGTGGTAGATACTTCTACGTCCTCTACAAGGCTTGTAACATCTCCACCTATGATTGGTGTACCACCCTCATTCCCAATCCTAACTTGTGAAGCAATGGAGTTTTGGTATATATATACGCCGTCCTGGCTGTTGCCTTCGATAAGGTTATCTGTGAAGGTGGTGTTAACGCTTGACGGGTCTATCGTGGAGGTCACGTCGCCGCCGATCGTGGAATCCTGAATTACACCCGCATATGATTCAAGCTTCTGGCCGCCGCCCTCTCCGCTGATGCGTACGCCGTCCCCGCCGTTGGAATTGATCGTATTGGACGCAAACACCGTGTCAATATCGGTATTGTTTATCTGGCTTGAGACAGAGCCGCCGACCGATGATGAAGCGACCCCAACGCCGGAATAAGCCGCGTTTAAGTATATCGCAACACCTGAGTCGTCGTTGCCTGATATCTCGTTGTCCGTGAAAGTAGTGTTAACGCCAGAAGGATCTATAGAGGCCGAAACATTTCCACCGACTTCAGTAACTTCTACGTCTACCCATGCGTCAAGAACATTGGCGCCAAGCTGTACGCCCTCGGCGACTTCCGAATCGTTAAAGGTGTTGCCCGTAAAGGTATTATTGATAGTACCGCTTATTATATCGGCCGATATGTTGCCGCCTATCGTGTTGCTGCCGGTGTCAATAACGGAATATGAAGCGGCAAAGATAACGTTTGAATCTATATCGACATTGTCGTAGTAGTTCCTGCTTATGTCGTTATTCGTGAAAGTATTGTTTATGCTTGAAGGATCGACCATGGCCGTTACGTTGCCGTCAACGTCCGTGTCCTCTATGTGACTATCGGCGCCGATCTCGTTGGTGCCCGTGTTAACACCGCCGGAAAGGTTGCTGTTTATGGTGTTGTTGGTGTAGGTGTTGTTTATGTCCGAATTGGTCACGTCGGAAGTAATATTACCCTCGACGTAGGATGAATTCACAGCAGCACTCGATGCGCGGACCGTGTTGGCATCACCGTCGTCGTTATCGAACATTCTGATGCCGTCGCCCGTGTTTGCGCTTATCGAGTTGTCTGTGAAGGTGTTGTTAATGTCTGATGCGTTAACGTCGGTGTCTATGTTGCCCTCAACAAGAGATGAAAGCGTGTAGTTATAGGCAAGTACGAGGTTACCGTCTATGGCAACGCCGTCGCCGTCGTTGCGGTCGATCGTGTTGTCTGTAAAGGTGTTGGAGATGGTTGACCTGTCGCTTTCGGTTATTACGTCGCCGCCCACTTCAGAACCGAAGAGCAGCATGGAGAACGACATGATCCCGTTTGCCGAATACTCGGTATCGAAGAGCACGTCATGTCCGCCCATGTAAACACCGTTATTGACGTTGCCGGAGATATCGTTACCGTCAAAGACGTTTTCTATAGCAGAGGGGTCAACCGATGATATAACGTCACCGTCAACGTCCGAGTTCCATGTCATGGTCTCGGTGTATATGGTGTTACCATCGAAATTAACGCCGTTATTGTTATTGTTTGTTATGGTGTTGTCCGTAAAGAAGTTCCCTATGCCGGCGCTTATAACTTCAGCTATCTGATCACCCGTTATGTCGGAATCGTTAAGATCGGTAGTAGCGCTGATCCAGTTACTAACAGAGACGCCGTTGCCGCCCGGGTTTGAGCTTACTTCGTTCTCTGTAAATATGTTAACGATGGTGGAAGGATCTACCGTGGCCCTGGCATTACCGTCTCCGCTAAGGGACGTAGTGTCAAGGGCGACTTCTGCGTAGATTTCGTTTTCAAGGTAAATACCAGCTGAGCCGTAGTTCTTATTTGACGTGTTTCCGGTAAGGACGTTGCGTATGTTCGAGTTATTGACCTCGGCAATCACGCTGCCGTCTTCGGTCTCATTGTTAGCATCTGCGTATGCACTGATATAGTTATAAGAATCTATACCGTTTGAGCTATTCTGATTTGTTACGTTCTCTATGTATGTATTTCTTATGTTGGCCCTGTTTACGGTAGCCGATATGTCGCTGCCGGGCTCAGAGTCAGAAGTCCAGATATCATTATAGTTGTATATACCATTACTACCGTTCTGGTTTGAAGTATTGCCGGTAAAGGTGTTGGTTATTGTAACGCCCGTCACGTCGAGGTTAGCAGCAATGTTGTTCTCGACATATATGCCTGAACCGGTACTGTCAAAGACAAGGTTGTCCTCGAAGCTTGTGGTAATGCTTGAGTTGGTGATGGTCTGGGTCGTGCCAAAATCAGCGCCAATAGAGTTGAACATATATATACCGCTGCCAACATTGTTATATACTTCGTTTCTGGCAAAGGCGAAGTTAAGGTTAAGTCCGGTAATGTCTACGTCGCCGAACTCGGCCGCGCCAAAAAAGTTCTCAATATGTATGCCGCTATTAATAGTCCCGTTGTCATGGACGATGTTATCGTGAATATTGGCGCTTACAATATCCTGACCGAATATACCGTGCGAGCTACCGTTTTGAACTTCAACACCCATGACCTGGAAGTTACCGTCAAAGTCATCGACACCGTCTCCAAGAATAACAACGGCGTAAGTGCCGTAAAAACCGCCGTCAAGTATCGGCATCGGACCGTCGCCGCCAAGATTGGCAAGCGCATAGTTCTGTCCCCAGAGCGTCATGCCGTCAAGCAGGACCAAACCGCCGTCGCTAGCCTCAACGTCATAAAGGTCCGCGTTGTCGTCCCATGAAAATACATAAACCCAGGTATTGTCATCGTACAGGGCATGGGTCTCTACATCATTAATGTCAACAAGGGGATCGGTGTAAGTACCGGTTCCGGGTGCGTCTCCGAAGTTATCGGCGTTCACAAAGATCATGTTTACAAACGGCTCAAAATTTGTATCACCTTCTTCAAACACGGGAATATTAATATGACGATCCCTGACGACCTTCTCGGTCATCCTCTCCTGCATGCTCCTGGTTCCGGGGCCGAAGGCAAGCGCGTCTGAAACGAGATTAAGAGGGCTCTTGCCTGAGAAAAGGTCGGCAAATGAGAACGGTAACTCAAGATAACCACCAACAAACGTATGGTCACCCCTTAAATTTTCGTCGGTATGTTCTACGTTAATGTTAACAAGCTTATTAGGTCTAACCTCAAGGCGCAGCCTTGTGCCGTCAATTAAGCTGTCGTCGGTGAGTATGTCGGAACCGTACCAGAAACCACCGCCATAAACGCGGGTCTCCATTACTTTGGAAAGTCCGGGAACAAGAACGCCTATCTCGGCGTCGAAGCCCTCAAGGGCCTCTTCTACGTTTCTGCTTATTAAAAGGGAGGATTGTGAAAACTGATACTGCGCCTGTGGTCCGACTACATTAGAGGTATCTCCGGTCGGCTTGTAATAGTTGGCGCGAAGGTCAACGTAGCGGTTGGAGAGAAGCTCAAGGCCTACGCCCCACTGTTTGTACGTATTATCAAATTCGCTGTTCTTCCTGTCCACAAAGAAGTTGGCACCGAAAATGAAGTCATCGTTAAGCATGGTCCTGTAACCTATGCCCAGGTTCTGCTCGTCTGTGTCGTTGTCGTCTATCCTGACGTTGGGGTTAACAAACACAAGTGAGTTACCCTTGCTCCACAGCGGGAGTATGATGTCAAAGAAAAAATCTGTCGGCGCTCCACTGTCTCCGACCATGATACCCGGTCTTACTATCGCAGACGGCGTGCCGCCTCCAGTAGATGCTACCGATGATGCCGGTATCGGGACAAAAGAGAAAACCATCAAGATGGAAATCACTGCTCTTATTACTCTGCCAAGCCGTGTGGACTTTCTGTTCATTATCAAACCTCCCCAGGTTTTATTAGTTATATTTTTAGTTTTAAGTTATTTATAATAAATCTGTCTAGTTATAGTCTATTTATGTCTACACTTTGCAAACATACTAAATTAAGTTCAAAAATGCATTTTTAGCCAGTAAACACAGGCACATAGACCTGCACATCGACCTAAAAAAACACGCATAAACACACCTCTGGCGTCTCTATAGCCAGAATGCAGACTATGAATATATAACGACACATACTTATTGTCAAGTTTTTATAAAATTTTTTTTGATTTTTCAAGCAGAAAAAAACATGGCAAGAAAATCAGATAAAACGCGACGTAAGGGCATTTTTCAGATCATCAAGCAGGGTATATACAACAGGCACAACAAAAAGCGTTAGAAGCGTGGAAACCAGCAGCCCCCCTATAACGGCAATGGCCATGGGAGCCCTGGATTCGCTGCCAGGACCAATGCCTATGGCCGTTGGCAGGACGCCGCAAATAGTGGACATAGCGGTCATGAGTATAGGACGAAGCCTGACAGGGCCTGCGTTTAAAACGGCACTTCGCACCTCGTGCCCCCTGGAGCGAAGGATGTTCGTGTAATCTATTAATAAAATAGAGTTCTTGGTGACAAGCCCTATTAGCAGGGTAAGGCCGATAAGGCTGTATATGTTAACCGTACTGCCGCTTACCCACAGGGCAAACAGAGCGCCTGCGATACTAAGGGGCAGGGCAAGCATAACGGTAAAAGGATGCAGCAGGCTCTCGAACTGCGAGGCAAGCACCATGTAAGTAACTATAACGGCAAGCAAGAACGCGACAAGCATACTTATAATCGACTCTTTAAACATATCGGCGCTGCCCCCGAGCTTCGTTGTATAACCGTCCGGAAGCACCTCACGGGCAATGTCGGTTATGTCGGTAATAGCCGAGCCAAGGGGTTTGCCTGGTTCCATGTTTGCCGTAACGGTTATGCTGCGTTCTCTGTCCTTCCTGTTAATAACGCTCGGCCCGACCCCCTCGGCCACTTCAACCACGCTTGAAAGTTTAACAGGACGGCCTTCGCTATTTCGGATAAAAAGCCTTTCAATGTCAGAGGGCAGGCTCCTTTGAGAGGAGATCAGCTTTACCCTGACGTCGTAGCGCTTGCCGCCTTGCTTGAACGTCGTCACGTCGCGTCCGCCTATCAGTGTATTGATTGTCTCGGCAACGGTCGTTGTGTCAACGCCAAGGTCCGCCGCCCTGTCCCTGTCTATGTAGACTTTCAACTCCGGCAGTCCCAGGTCAAAGTCCGTGTCAACGTCCACGATGCCCGGCACCTTTGAAAAACGCTCGGCTATCAGGTCTGAGTATTTCTTAAGCTCACCAATGGAAGGCCCTTTTATAATAAACTGTAGCGGTGCTCCCCTGCCCGCGCCAAACCCGCTTGCAAGGGCCATTGGGAACGCCCTTTGCCCCGGCTCTGCTCCAAAGGCGCCGCGAAGTGCCCCTATGACCTCACTCTGGCTTCTCTTCCTCTCGTGCTTCGGATGCATCCTTACAAACATTATGCCTTTATTCACGCTGCCGCTGTCGCCAAGCCCGATGGCGCCGAAAAAACTTCTTATCTCAGGAGTGTTTTTTAAAACCGATTCGTTGTAGGCGAGTTTCTTCTCGGTATAATCTATGCTCGAACCCTCGGGAGTGGAGAAGCTCACAAAAAACCGTGACTGGTCCTCGGGCGGCATGAACTCCTTGCCAAGCATGTTCCATACAAGGAGGCTTGAGCCGAAAACAAAGAGAGCAATTACAACGACCAGAAGCCTGTGGTCAAGGGCGCGCGACAAAGACCTCGAATAAAACGACTCAAGCGTTGAATAAATATTTTCCATGACGTTATAGAAACGTCCGTGTTGTTTGGTCGCCCCGGCATCAACCTTCATAAACCTTGAGGCCATCATGGGGGTGAAGGTGAGAGCAATAAAAGTCGAGAGAAAAACCGCCACGGATACTGTTATTCCGAACTCGAAAAAGAAACGTCCAATAACGCCCTTCATAAAAGCAACAGGTATGAACACGGCGGCAAGGGTGAGGGTGGTTGCAATGACGGCGAATGCAATCTCCTGCGTGCCGCTGCGCGCGGCTGCTATTAAACTACCCCTGGAATTATGCTCAATGCTCACCCCGGAGTCAGACCCGGCATCTGCGCTATCAGTCGCCCCCTGGTGCCGGCCGTGACGGTGGATGTTATCGATGATAACAATTGCGTCGTCTATGACGATGCCGATTGCAAGGGTGAGGGCGAGCATGGTCATGGTGTTAAGAGTGAAACCCAGGAAATATATAAATACGAAAGTTCCTATTATGGAAAGGGGGATGGTTACGGCAGTAATGAAAGTCGCGCTCAGGCTCCTCAAAAACAGAAATACAATAAGGGCGGTTAACAAGCCACCAAAAACAAGAGCGAACTGCATCTCGCTCATGCTCTCCGTGATGAATACGGAGGAGTCAAAGGCAACGTCAAGCTTAAGACCTTCGGGCAGGTCCGGCCTTGCAAGGTCGAGTTCTTTTTTTATCAGACCTGCAAGCTCGACCGTATTGGCCCCTGACTTTTTTCTTATTCCAAGCCCGACCGCCGCCTCTCCGTTGTAACGTGCAAGGCTCCTCTCATCCTCAAGCCCGTCCTCTACAAAGCCGACGTCGCGAAGCCGCACATGGTAGCAACTTGCCGTGGTAGTTCCTGTGCCGGTTGTTTTATTAATAATCAGTTCGTTAAACGAGCCGACGTCCGTAAATTCCCCTTCAATCTTTACACTGAACTCTACGTCTTTGCTCTTAAGCCACCCGCCCGGCACTTCCACGTTCTCGCGCCCGAGCGCGCGTACTACGTCCGCAGCCGTAACCCCCCTGGCCTCAAGACGGTCGCGGTCGAGCCACACCCTGACCGTCCTCTCGCGCCTCCCACCGACGACAATCGCTCCGACCCCTTTAAGGGTCTCAAGCCTTAACTTCATCACGTCTTCGGCAAAGGCCGTTACCTGCTCGATCGGACGCTTGCCGCTAACGGCAACCCACATGATGGGCTGCGCCTGCATGTCGAGCTTGTTTATCACGGGCGGGTCCGCATCGAGCGGCAGCTTCTTTGCGGCCCCGGCAATGCGGTCCCTGACGTCCTGCGCCGCAAGGTCGATGTCGCGCGACATGTCGAACTCAATCGTTACGACAGAGGCGCCGTGCGAAGACACGCTCGTTAGATTTCTCACCCCTTCAATGGTCGCGACCTCCTCCTCCACCACGTCGGTCACGTTCTCCTCCACCACCTCCGGGCCTGCCCCTTCATACACCGTCGTTATGGTGACTATCGGGAAGTCGGCCTTGGGGAACTGGTCAACGCCGAGGCGCAAGAATCCGATAACGCCGAACACAAGCAGTGCGCTCATCATCATAATCGTGGTGACGGGTTTTTTTATGGCAAAATCGGAGAGAAACATTTTGAGTCAGGTTAGTCCTTTTTTTTCGCGGCGTTATTTACCTGGATTACAAAAAATTTAAGGAGCAGAGGTTGATTGCACTTTAGAGGCGGCAGTAGATTCAGTAGTAGTAGCAGCCGCCTCCGGCACAAAGCGAGAAACGGGGTTGTTTGTTTTACTTTTTTCATTCTCATCAGTCTTGCGCACCTCGCGGTCGCCCTTCTCGTCAATAATGCTGACCGCCATGCCGTGCCTTAACTTGTGCGCTCCGTCCACGACCACAAGTTCACCGGAGGTAAGCTCGTGCGCTTTTATAATAACGCGCCCGTCCCGGCGCCCTGCAACTTCCACTTCTTTTAACGAAGCCTTGTTGTCGCTGACCGTAAAAATAACGGTCTTGTCTACTCCCGCAATAACCGCTTTTTCCGGGACCAGAAAGACCCCGCGCAACACGTCGGTGGTGATCACCACGTCGGCGAAAAGCCCTGGCTTAAGGAAACCATCCTGATTGGCAATCCTTGCCTTTACCCGAAAGCTCCTTGTGTCTTCGTCTACATCCGGGCTTATGAAGTATATCTTGCCCGTAAAAATATCGGAGTTGATTTTACCCGCGCCGCTTGCCCGGCCTTTATCCGCTAAACGTATCTTGATAGTTAACGGCTGCCCCACCCGGACGCGCCCGAGCTTACTTTCCGAGACCCTGGCAAGGACCTTCACCGGATCCGTGTCCATGAGTCTGAAGACCCTGTCGCCTTCCTGCAGGTAGCTGCCGACCGTAACGTAGCGCCTGGAAATGTATCCGCCAAAAGGAGCTCTTACGCTTGAGCTGAAAAGATCTTTTTTTGCAAGCAAGAGCCGGGCGCGTGCACTGTCGAACAAACCGGTTGCCCCGTCCATTTTACTCCTTGCCTCATCAAAGGCCTCTTTTGAAATAACCCCGTCATCAAAAAGTTTCCCCTTTCTTTCAAAATCGGTTTTAGAAAAATCAAGGTCTGCCCCGGCCTTTTTCAAGTCCGCTTCCAGACGCTCCACTTCAAGCACGAACTTCTCGTTGTCAAGGACTGCCAATACGTCGCCTTTCCCCACACGCTCCCCCTCGTCGCGAACGATTCGCTTAAGCCTTGCCTCCACCTCGGCACTTACCGTAACGTCTTTATCCGCCTCAAGCGTACCAACGGCCTCCACGGTCCGTGCAACGTCTGTCGGCTCGGCCCTCCACACCCTAACGGTCGCAGCAGGGCGTTTACCGTTACCGCCGCCGCCACCGCCCTCACCACCGCCGCCGCTGCATCCATAAAACATACTGACAATAAGAACGCCAAGACCGATAACAGATATTTTTCCCAACAATTTGTTTTTCATTATAATCCTTGTTCAACACCTGAGGCAGACAACTACTGCGCCCTGGAAATCTTCCTCTCCACCTCTTCGAGCAAAACCCCTGTTGCCCGTTTAAGCTCAAGGGCCGAGAGTTTAAAGTCGTATCCAGCCCGCATGAGCCCCATCTCGGCAGACACGAGAGTTGTGTCCGCGTCTATCAAATCCGTATTGTCCGACACGCCGTATTTGTATTGTTTGAAAACCATGTTGTAATTCTCTTTTGCAAAACTAAGCTGCTTCTCCGAAGCCTCTATTACTTTACGGTCCGTCATAAATCTATTGAACGCGCGCCTGACCGAAAGCTCAAGCTCTCGCCTCAGTCCGAAGCGCCGAAGTTCGGCCTGACGAAGCACGCTCCTTGCCTGACCAAGCTCGGCGCGTCTCAGCCCTCCTTCAAAAATCGGCATGGAGATATTAAGGGTTGCATACGTTGATTCATCAAGAAAAAAACTCGTCTCAGGCGTCTGCTCCTTCATAGTATAAACACCCTCTAAATAAAGAGAGGGCAGGAAGGCCCCCTTTGCAAACTTGACCCCCTCCCTTGCCACATCCTCGGCAATTGCGCTTTGCTTTAAGTCGCGTCTTTTCATCAGGGCAACGGAGAGGTAAGAACCTACGTCCCTGCCGGCACTGCCGGCAACTATTTCCATCTCATTAACAAAGCCCGGGGCCGGGTCCAGAACCGTAAAGTCTCCCTCTAACCCCGTAAGCCGGGCGAGCAAATCTTTTGCGTCCACGACTGCGGACCCGGCCCTTGCAAGTTCAGCATCTTTCTGCGCAAGGTCCGCCTCACCCCTCAAGACCTCGGCCTTTGTTGCCGAACCGACATCGAACCGTGCGCGGCTGACGCGAAGATGCTCCTTTGCTCTTTTAAACGAAGAGACGGTTATCTCGTGCGCCTTTGTTGCGCGAAGCAAATTGTAATAAGCCCTTGCCGCCATTATTGCCACCTGCTCGCGAAGGTCGGCAGCGCTCACCTTTGCCCCTTCCAGGTTTTTCTTCGACTGTCGCAGTGCACTCATGGCACGACCGCCGGAATAGAGCGGCTGGGTGATTATAAGGTCAACCCTTGTGTTGTCTTCAGGCTGCAGCAGGAACCCGCCGGTGCCGGAAGTTTTCTCCTCGCTGTAACGGGTGTAAACACCGTCGGCTTTAATAGTTGGTAGGAGGTGGGAGTAGGATTTTTTTATCTCGCTCCTTCCCTGCAAGACGTCTTCTTCGGCTATAAAAACCTGCTCGTGCGTGGCAAGCGCCATGCGCCACACGTCGACTATACCGTAGACCTTGCCGGAAAAAATCACGGCTGCCTCCGCACCGTGAACTGCAGTGGCAGAGGCGAGTGAACAAACAACAGAAAAAAACAAAACGCTCAACACACATCCTGCCCGCGTCAACATCCGCCATGAAAACAAATTTACAAACCCGCCTGAACTCATTTGTTTTTTCTCCCGGATTTTTTTATTTTTTCAGTTTGGTTTTTTTTAGTTTGGGTTTGTTAATAGTGGTTTTTTTAATTTTTGGTTTTTTATTTGTGTATTTTTTTATTATTGTTTTTTTAGGGGGGATTTTTTAAAAAATA
>CBDUXY010000070.1:0-12921 GCA_965371305.1 uncultured bacterium | reverse complement strand
TAAAGATAGATGAGATAAGTATTGACCTTCTTTTTGAATTATAAAATAATGTATGAGTAGAAGAGTCCACCATGTAAGGTTGAGGAGGTTGTTTTGAAAAAAGTACTCGTATCACTTTTTTTAATATTATGTCTTGTAGATACATCTTTTGCGGCAGATAGTTGGTGTTTTGACTGGCGTGTTGATGAAATGACAGATAATGTGAGTTGCTTGGTTTTTTCGAAACAAAAAAGGAGTAGCTCTGGGTACGGAAATAAATCTTATATTTCCTTGAGTATACAAGATAGCGGCACAATAGGTTTGCATAGTAAAAACTCGCCTTTTGATCCTGCAAAGTATAGTGATATAGGAATAAGGGTAGATAAGAACAAGGCTCTCTTCGGTGTAGTTAAAGGTTACAATTCAAACATGGTACAATTTAACTCGCTAGAATCATTAAGATTATTAAATGAAATGAAAGGAGGTAAGAACTTAAAGGTACAAGTTGTCTTTTTCCCTGAAGGTAAGAGAAGAAAGTTAGAATACGGGTTGCTGGGTGACTTTGCTATAGCCATTACTAGCTGGCAAGGTTGTCACCATATAAAGAACAGTGATGGATGGGTTGGGGTTTATCTTACTCAAATGGGTAACGTACCTGAATGGGTTGGTTGGTTAGAAAAGAATAAAATAAAGGATACTTTAGGGTTGATGGTTTTTACTTTAGATCCGAAAAGAGCTGGCGGAGTATCAGGATTAGAGCAATACGATGTTATATTTAGTTATGATGGGACACCAGCGACAGTTGATGGCTTAATCAATTATTTTAAAGCTATGGGAAGTGGAGATAAGGTATTGTTAGAGATAGCCAGAAATCAGAAATTCAAGAAGATTACAATAAATAAGCCTTGATGTTTCGGTGCGCCCTGCGCCGAAACAAAAACCCCATGATTCCCGCATGCGCGAGAATGACAATCTTTTCACCCCTTGACCGGGTGTGCCTAAAGTGTTACACTTAAATTGTCAGGAGGAAAATAAAAATGCCAACAAAAAATCCAAGAATAAACGTTGCTATGGAAAAGCCACTACATGATATTATTGAGTCTCTTGCTAGAAGAGACGGGGTGTCTTTGTCTCTAAAGGTGAGAGATCTTGTAAAAGAGGCCATTGAACTGCATGAAGGTGTAGACCTTGCCATGCTTGCTGAAAAAAGAGAGGGAAGTTTTTCCAGGTCTAAAGCGCTTAAACATGACGAGGTCTGGTAGGACTTGTCTTATACCTTGCTATATCACCCCGATGTTAAATCAGTAGACCTGCCTTTAATTGATGCGAAAATAAAAAAAAGAATAAAACAGGCTGTTGAGACGCGTCTTCAGACTGCACCTGAGGATTACGGCGAACCTTTAAGGAAAACACTAAAGGGCTATTGGAAACTCAGGGTAGGTGATTACAGGGTTGTTTTTAAGGTCGATAAAAAGACAGTAATAATTTTAGCGATCATTCATAGGCGAAAGGTGTATAAAGGAGTTCAGAAGAGGATTTAACTAACACCTGGCAGTTTGAAGGTTGGGTAGAACGTAGCGAGACCCAACATAATTGGCAAGTCGTAATTGTTGGGTTTCGTTCCTCAATCAAACCAAACTCCTGAACATGATTCAGGACTTCCTCTTTCAAGAGTTATTGTAAACCCCTCCTAAATTTGTTATTTTATCAAAGGTAAAAACAGGCTATGATTTTTTTGTATTCTGTTTTGTATTAACAAATCCATTAAGGAGGATTGATTTTATGAAGCGTTTCATAAAACTTGGAATAATGACCTTGACTCTAACTCTTTTGCTTCTTCCTGCGGGAACCAAGGCTTCCGAGATGAACAAGACGGTAAAGGCAGAACTTCGGGCGATAGAGAAGATATTTGTGATGATGCCGCAAGCAGCAATTGACAAAAGAGAGGCAAGCGGCACCATGTGCATGAACGTCGGTTTTGGACGCGGCGGGCATATGACGCATTTCTCGACCAATCCCGAGTCGTCGACCAACGACATAATAGACTTTATCGATGCAAGGCCCCTTATAGAGGCCGGACTTGATGGGACAAAACTCCCGAGGCTTCCGAAGAAGGCAGGTACGCTTACTCCGGGTAAGTGGTACTTCCACCCGGCAGGCGTACTTGAACCGTTCCACAATAGTTCTTTTCCTATGCCGATACTGGTTAAGGCCGTGGACGTCAAGTAGGCATGGCATCTCTACCAATAAGGATTTATTACGAAGACACAGACCTTGGCGGGGTGGTTTATTACGCGAATTACTTAAAGTTCTTCGAGCGCGGCAGGACGGAGTACCTGCGTGAAAAAGGCCTTGAGTTAAGCGAGTTGCATGAAAGCGGTATTGTTTTTGTCGTAGTGAGGGCAGAGATAAACTACCACGCCCCTGCCAGGTATGGCGACCTGATAGATGTTGAAACAACCCTTTCAAAAATAACCGGTGCTTCGATTACCTTTGAGCATAAGATAACAATAGAGGCAGGAGAGAAGCCCCTTGTCACAGGCACGGTCACCCTTGCATGTACTGAGGCGGGCCGTCCGGTGCGTATACCCGAGCGCGTCAGGGAGGTGCTTTGATATTTGCTCTGGAACGCAAAGGTAAGCGAGTTAATGAATTAAAAAGTGTCCCCCGCCTTAACACGCAGGGGATTTTTTTGTTGCCGGATTGATTTATTAACCGTTCAGGGGGCTGTTACTCGTCCTTAATTGCCGCCCGTACTTTATCTATCATCTCTTGCGGAATGTCCACCATGCCGTGGTCTTTTACCGCGTGTTCGCCGCATTTCCGGAGTATTTCTTCTTCGGTGTCTGCGCGCGCCTCAAAGTCACAGTCAACCCCCACGTCTTTACACCTGAGTATTTTAGCCATTTTGGTTTACCCCCTCTGCAATTTGAATTACGTCGTTAAATAAAGTCTTTATTCAATACAAGTCTAGTCCAGATTTTTCTGCTTGTCAACCCTACTTAGGGCTTTTCAGTATTTCTTGAAGATGTTAATATTAAAATCGTCTGTTCAAAAAAAAGCCGTGCGTCCGGGGGTTGCAACTTGCATGAAATAGAGAAAATGGACAAACGTATATACCGGGTGGTATTTGGTAAACAATACCTGGGTTTTGCTGTTTTTCTTTTTATTTTTGGTTCGTACCTTATTCTTGCAGTGTTGGATTATTTGCCGCGTCCGGGTAATGGTAACCCTTCGCCTGTGGTAATCAGCGCTTTTGGCGCTTTTGTTCTTTTTACGTGACGTTAAGGTTTATAGAGGAAAGATTGGTGACCGATAGTAAGAAATCATATAGTGTTGTTGCATATGAGCATTATAGCGATACAAAAATAAAAGGTTTTGATTGAGTTCGATATTCCGGACAGGTGGGATTATTGTAACCGGCTTGGCAAAGAGCCGCCGATTTGGTACTGGGAATTAATTGTCGAGGCTTCGCACCCGAATATTAATTTTGGAACCTCTTTTCTTGTACCTGTTTACGAAAGGCCTTGAACTTCAAGAACTAAGTGTTGAATGCGGTATATTTCCCCCCTCATACTTATAAATTGCGTTTCATTATGGAGATTTAAATTTATGAAAACAGGCAGGATGTTCTTTTTAAGGGTCGCCATGGTGGCGGTTATTTCGCTGGTTTTTATGACCTCTCTTTCATACGGTGCGTGGTCGATAAAGGTTAAACCGTATGGCTCTGTCAAAGCCATTACCGTAGACATAGAAAGGATGCAGCGTGATCTTAACTGGTTGAGCGCGCTTTCGCCGTCACGGAGTTATCTTAACCCGTTTTCTCTTAACAGGGCCGCCGACCACATAAGGAACGGTTTTAGAGAGACCGGGTGTCGGCTTGATGTGCAGGTATTTCATGTAGACGGAGACCTCGGACGCTATAAGAACATTATCTGCTCGGTCGGGCCAGTTGAAGGTGAGAGGATTATTATTGGCGCGCATTACGACGTAGCCCAGGTTGAGTCGGACGCGTATCAGGACCCGGCTTTTACAGCCGCCGGAGGCGCGGAAGCCGGGGTTACAGCTGATAGACGCCGACCGGGGGCAGACGACAACGCAAGCGGGGTTGCAGCCCTTATGGAGCTTGCCCGGCTCCTGAAACAAAACGAAGGGGACTTGAAAAAGAGAGTTGATCTGGTTGCGTACGCCCTTGAAGAGCCGCCGTTTTTCAGGACCGAAAATATGGGCAGCGCGGTGCATGCAAAAAGCCTTAAGGAGTGGAAGGTGGACGTAGGGCTGATGATAGCCCTTGAGAGCATTGGGTTTTATTCGACAGAACCGGGGTCGCAGGAATATCCGTCATTTATATTAAAGCCGTTTTATCCGGACGAGGGGAACTTTATAGCCGTGGTCGGGAAGGTCAGCCAGATGTTTACCGTGAGGAAAGTAAAAAAACTCATGAAGCGCGGCAGTGATATTAACGTGCAGAGCCTTTCCGCGCCTACCATCTTAGCAGGGGTTGATTTTTCAGACCATATGAATTACTGGAAGGAAGGCTACAGGGCCGTGATGATTACCGACACGGCCTTTTATAGAAACCCTAATTATCACACAGCAACTGATACGGTTAACACGGTAAACCTCGGGAAGATGGTGGAGGTGGTAAAGGGCGTTTACAATGTGGTGATAAATTTTTAAGTGAGGTTGATTTTTGTCTGAAAAGATCGAAAAAGAAGATACAAAACACGCGTTGTTTGTGCAGGACTATAACGGCGGTCTGGACAGGGCGGCGCTTTGCGCGAAATACGCAATTCCCGGCAACCGCTTTGAGGAAGCTGTAGAGTTTGTGCAGGAAAATGGTTTTGCACTGTCCCGGCCCATACTGACAGAGCTTGATGCTGAAAAATCAATGCAAAAGACAACCCCGACGTCAGTCTATGTGATTGGCGGGCTTTACCTGCTCTACGGTTGCTGGACCATTTTTTACGCCATTATCATGGTGGTAATGTTTTTTATTATGTCTACAGTGGACGGAGGTGATTTTTTTCCTGTCGGTGCAAACGCGCCCAAAGCAAATGAGTTAAAGATGATGTTCGTATTTGTGCTGCTTTTTTGTATATTATTTTTTGCTTACGGTGTTTTTATGGTTACCACTTCAGTATATTTTATAAAACTCAGGTCGTGGGCAAGGACTGTGCTTGAGGTTGTGTGTTGGATAAGGCTTGTCTTTACGGCGCTGGGTGGGGTTGGCGTGCTAATTTTTGTGATCTTTGTCTTGTTTGCAGCCCCTGATAAGGAAGTGCCACAGGGAGCCAAGGTCATGATGGGTGTTGCGATGGGTATTAACGGCGTTTTCATTATTGCTATGATAGTAGTGCTGATCGTGTTTCTTAAATACCTGAGGGGTAAAGTAGTTAGAGAGGCAATGGAAAAACACGACAGCTCCGGTGGAGAAGCAAAATGAGTGAAAAAGAACTTGCCAGAAAATACGAGAGTTTTACCGCTGATTACTGCTCCGGGGTGGGGAAAAAAGAACTGTGCGAGAAGTACGGTGTTCCATCAAACCGGCTTTATGAGTTGGTTGGTTTTCTGCGTAAAAAAGGATACGAGCTTAAGAAACCTGTTAAAGACATTTCCTGGACCTCAGAGGTTTTTTCCGAGGACAAGCCTGCGAGTGTGAAGATAATAGGCTGGATATTTATTATTTATTCTGTTTTTACGCTTGTAATGGGAGCCTTTGGTATTGTTGCGATGAAGGTTTTTAACAGCCTCGGTCAAGAGTTTGGCGGTGGTGCGCAAGGCGTGCCGTTTACAAGTGTTTTTGATATTTACGAGCAGATGGGCATAAGCGTTAATATGATGATTGGGTTTGCCGTGTATATGGTTGTGCTTAATATTGCAATGTTCGTGTCTGCTGTAGAGTTTCTAAGGCTTAAAAGCTGGGCAAGGAAGTCGCTTGAAGTATTAAGCTGGATTATGATAGTGCAGACAATTGGAACGGCGGTTTATTTCAGCCTGTATGCTGACGTCATGTATGGTGGTTTTGAGTTTCAAGGCGGACAACCAATGCCACCGATGCCGCCTGTAATGGATACGATGTATAGTGTGATAACGGTAATTTCCACCATCCCCTGGGTTGTTGGTCTTGGTGTTATGATTTATTTTCTCAGGAAAAAAACAGTAAGGGATGCAATGGGGTAGGGGGTGTGCTTTTGTCATGCTGAACTTGTTTCAGCATCTCGCTTTGGTAGTCAATGGAGATTTTTAAATGAAAAAACTTTGCGGTATAATTCTTTGTGCTCTGATGTTTTTCGGGTGCGGTAATAGCAAGGAGAACGAACCTCCGAAAGAAACGAAAAAGACCGAGACTGTAGTTGAAGTAAAGAAGAAAGAAGTTAAAAAGCCTAAGCCTGTCCCTGTGTTAACTCCTGCTCTGAAAAAGAAACGAGAGGAGCTTGATGGGCTATACGCCCAATACAGGATGATTGAGGAGAGTTTAAGTCCGGAAGATCTGATTGCCTTTCGTTTGAGAATCATAGAGCTTATGTATGGTATTAGAGTCCCGTTTTATGAACATACCGCCCTGCAGGTAGCTGACTTTCATGCAGATATATACAGGTTTGTGAAGGAATACAATGACACTCTGGTACGGATAGAAAAAGGGCTCGATGTGGAGAGGTCGCTGGATTTCGAAGGTAAGTATGTGTGTTTCGGGCATGCTTATGGAACTATGTTTATGCACAACCCCTCTCATACTGTAAATGTTAAGCTGCGTGAAGCGATAAGATATTATAGAAAGGCCATGAAGGAAGACCCTGGGTCTCAGGAGATAAAGGATAAAATCAAGGTCCTCAATGAGCAAGGGTCTCTTCCATGGTCGTATTGTGACGGAGGTATCAGTAAAAGGCAGGGCAGGGATGTGAGTGTAGAGAAAGAAGTAACCAGGCTGCATAATGATTACGTGAGGATTTTTCCGAAGAGCCTGGTGCCGAGGCTTGTTGAACTTGACACAAAAATAAGGGAATTTGTAAGAAGTTCCAGAAAGTGGGAGGAAGGATACAGGAACTTGTGGAAGGATACTGATAAGGAACTCGGGTTGAACATAGGGCACTACAGTGACTTGTATGAATATAACGGTAAATTTTTAAAGATGGCGCACTCCATTAACCCACGGTCAGGGCTGCGCAAGTATACGCTGTTTTCTGATATTAACAGTGAAGATTGTTGGGTGGGGAATCCCGACAATCTGAAGGCTGCCTTCAACTATTTAAAAGAATTTCCAACCGGCCCTTTTGAAACCGAGGTATATTACCTGCTGGGTATGTTCCATTGGAGCCTGCATAATGAACTAAAATATAATGAAGAAGCAATAATAAACACGCCCATTGAAAAGTTAGGACGCAAAGTCCATTATGGCGACCTTTTACTTCTAGTTTATATAAAAGATTTGGCCGAGGTGCCAATTAAGCAGCAGCAGGAGCAGGCCCGCCATACTGCTATTAAATATTTAGAGTTATATCTTGAGCAAGATAAAGAACATCTCGGATGGGTACGTATATCTCTTAAGGGGCTGAAAGAAGGTTCGAATCAACGTTATGGTATTTTCAGCTGTCCTGATTAAGGCCCTGACAACTGTTCATATTACATTTACCCAACCTCAAACTCAGCCATGATCGGCGCGTGGTCGGAGGGCCGCTCTTTAAGGCGCGGGGCTGTGTCAATCCACGATCTGACCGACTTTTTGGCAAGCGGCCTTGTGGCCCATATGTGGTCAACGCGCCAGCCCTTGCCGCGTGCCACGGCGTCTTTTGCGCGGTAATCCCAGAAGCTGTATTGCCCTCCGTCCGGCACGTGCTTTCTGAATACGTCCACAAAACCCCATTTTCTTACGTCTTCTAATGCCGCATGTTCGTCAGGGTGGAACCCGACCTGCCCGTAGAGGCGTTTCGGGTCGTGCACGTCTATCTCGGTTGGCGCAACGTTAAAGTCCCCGAGCCAGACGAGCCGCCTTCTCGGAGTATACCGCTCGTCAAAATACTGGCGCAGCCTCTTAAACCAGTCTAACTTATAAAGGAACTTTTCGCTTGTCGGATGGGTGCCTTGCGGGACGTACGTGTTTACGATGGGTACGCCTTTAATTGTCGCTGCAATAAGCCGGGCGTTGTCGTTCCCGTTGCCGTTCCCTCTGTCACCGTCAAATCCAATACGTACGTCTTTAATCGGATGCAGGCTTATTATGGCAACGCCGTTATAGGATTTTTCTCCTGAGAAGGCAAGTTCGTACCCGAGTTTCAGGAAGGCCTCCTCAGGAAAGTCTTTATCCTGTGCCTTTGTCTCCTGAAGGCACAGCACGTCCGGACGGGCCGTCTCTAACCACTCGGTCACAATCGGCATCCGCGCTCTTACGGAGTTTACGTTCCAGCTTGCTATTATCATTATTTAACCTTGCATGGGGAAAGCGGCACTGCCTTAAGTCTGCTATGATGTTTTCCCTATCATATTTCTTTTTGTCACCATGTTATCAGGCTCAATTTAACCTTGCATGGGGAAAGCGGCACTGCCTTAAGTCTGCTATGATGTTTTCCCTATCATATTTCTTTTTGTCACCCTGTTATCAGGCTCAATTTAACCCTACATGGGGAAAGGGACATTGTCTTAAGTTTGTTATGCAATGTTTTCCCCATTATATTTCCTTTTGCTGCCCTGTGCCAGGCTCAGGAGTAGTTTGTTTCATACCGGGTCAAGGTGCACGAACGCCTTGTCTATTGCCTTTATGTCCTGGATTGCGTATTCCACCGCCGCGCCTATGTCGTGCGAGTCGAACGTGGACAGGTACTTTGGGACTTCGACGTGTATCTCTACATGTATGTAGGCCCCGACGTAATGAGCGCGGATTGTATTAACCCCTTTTACGCCCTCGACGTTGAGTGCGGCCTGCCGGATGTCGTCGGTCAAGGCCGGCCCCGGCGCCTTACCCATCAGGTAGTCGATGTTGTCCATGCCTATCTTGTAGCCCGTGTATATTATCCAGACGCTTATGAAAAGTCCTGCAAGAGGGTCAAGTATGTGAAGGCCGAATTTGTAACCGACAAGGCCGATAAGGGCCGCTGCCGCAACCCCTACGTCACACAGAGAATCAACGCTGCTTGCGGCAATGGCAGGGCTATTGACGCGCTTGCCGACTGATTTAAAGTATATGGCCATTGCTATTTTTGTTACGGCTGTTATGACGGGAATAAGCAGTACGTAAGTGTTTACCTCCACCCACCCGCCGTGGGCAAGCCTCTGGGCTGAAGACCGGACAATCTCAATGCCGAGTATGCCGGCGAATACGGCGACGATAATACCTGCCACCGGCTCTGCCCTTGAGTGCCCGAACGGGTGCCCTTCGTCCGCCTCTTTGCTCGATATCCTGACACTTATGTATATCGCAACCGACGAGGCAAGGTCGGTAAGCGAGTTGAATGCGTCGGACAGGAGCGCGATAGAGCCTGAAAAGAGCGCAAACCATATTTTTAGTATAAACAAAAACAGGTTGCCAAGGATGTTGACGATGGTCGCCCTTGAGGCAACGGTGTTGGAGATTATTTTATCGTCAGGGTTCAAAGTTTTTTCTCGTTTGGTAATTGGAGTGGTGAACCGTAAGGATGCAGTAATGAATTTAAAAAAATATGGATTCCCGGTATTGCATATGGCGAATAGTGTAATATTGATTGGTGTCTATTTAGTTCCGCAAGCCTAAAGGCTAATTGCGAAATTCGCTCACCGCAGGTGTTGCATACGGCGAATGCCGCAATAGTTATTTGAATTACAGCGACTCGTCCGGTAAAAAAAGTTTACTAATGAATTTGCCCACCGCAGGTGCTGCGCACGGCGAATAGTGTAATATTTATTGGTGTCTATTTAGTTCAGCAAGCCTAAAGGCTAATTGCGAAATTCGCCCACCGCAGGTGCTGCGCACGGCGAATTATGCAGCACTTAATTCATTTTATTATCCAAGCGTGTTTTTACCCGCATGGCGGGCTACAAGCCCACCATGCGGGTAAAATGCCCCGCGGCTTGCCGTGAGATTCTTTAAACATACCTCCCTTTGATACCCCGTAGCTTGTTGCGGGGAGGTTCACACTATAGTTGCTCTCCCCGCGTAAACTTCTGGTCTAACGTTTCGCATGCGTGCGAGAGGCTCTGGTGCGCCACAACGTAAAAGCTCTGTGCCCAGGCAAGAGGCACGTTCGCGTTCATGACACCGCCGGAATAAAGCTCCGGCACCTTGCCGTCGGGCGTCATAACCTCTTCAAGGCGTTCAAGGTAGTACATGGCCTTATCAAGACTCTCGCTAAGCTGTGTAAAAAACCCGCCTGTCCTGATAGAGCGCACTGCAAGCTTTGAGTAGGCAATGCTCAGCCAGGCAAGTCCAAGCGGCCACTCGGCCTCGTTGCCTTTTGGTTTGTTCGGGTTTGCGTTGTAATAAAGGTCTCCGTGATAGCGGATAACGCCTTTGTCGCGTACAAGGTTCTCTTCGATATTGGTTAGTATTGTACGTGACTGGGCCTCCGAGATTATGTTGTAGGGCCAGATAAGGCTGAGCTGGACCAGGTCGAAGGGCCTTGATTTTGATTCCGAAGGCAGGAGGGCTGTAAGCGATTCCTGGCCTTTTATTAGAAATTCTTCAGGCACGGGCAGGTAGTCGTAGAGGTCTATCTGGTACGGGTATTTGTGGTGGTAGTGTCCGTCGTCGTGCCACATGGTAAGACCTGCAAGGACTGAGCCGATGCTTGAGGAATGCAGCTCAGGCCCTTCTTCCCATACGCCGAAGTCAGGCTCCTTGTGCCACTTTACGGTTGAAAGATAGAGCACGATATCGCGAAGAAGGATCATGTCCTCTTCTTCGTAGGCGCTCATTACGTTATGGCCTTTTTTAATGAGGTCGCCTGTTTTGTACAGGAAAAGACCGAATATGTCGAGCTGGTGGTGTCCCCACTGATGCGTTAACTCCTCAAGAGTTATCGGATGCACACGCGCGTGAATAACTTCTTTGGCGCAGCTACCGGTGAAGTGGTGTTTTCTGGCCCCGCTTGAGATCTTGTGGCGGTGTTTCTGAAAGATTCTAAGTATCAAACGATAACTCTCAATCATCTTGTCGAACGCCCCGACATATTCGTTTGCATAAGTAGCGTACATAATGTCGCGCAGCCAGAAGACGTTGTACCTGTCTCCGCCGTTTTTGCCGTTGTACGGTGAGGCGATGTATCCGCCGCTTAGTTGGCGAAGCACTTCAAGGTTCTTGTATGCAAGACGCAGTTTCTCGTTTGACGGCAACTCGATGAAGGTTTCGTTGTCCGTTGTTGTGTTTATTGGATTTCCAGACGCTTCCGGTATGTTTGCTGACACTTTATTGTGCTCCTTTGCCCGCAAGGCGGGTCAAATTTTAAAATATATTTTGTTGCCGCTTGCGAGTTTCATGGTCTGCAAGGTGAGTTCAATATTTCAAATTTATTTCTAATTAGTATAAATCATTACCACCTAAAACGACCAGACCCTGAGCGCTTTTGGTAGTATTTTGAAGTCAAGTCTTTTGCCCCCTCTGAAGGGCTCTCCGTCCACCTGGGCAGGTCCTGGCGTGTCCCTGATTATGCTGACCCACGCAGCGCGTGCCGTGCGTACGTATTTGCCTTCAAACAGATTGCCCTTGAGTACTTTGCGCAAAATGGCAAGGGAACTTAGAATCCCGCATCTCTCGATCACGCATATGTCGAACAACCCGTCGTCAGGCTCTGCCTCAGGGGCGATTATGGCCCCGCCGCCGAATTCGCGAGTGTTGGCGACCGTTAGTATCACCGGCGCAACGTCCATAAAGCCTGCGTCCCCGCACCTGACCATAACACGCCTGTCTTTCCAGAAAATCCATTCAATCAGGGCTATCGGTATATAGGGCAGTATGCCGCGCCGTGTATAGAGCTTGGCCCAGTTGTCGTATCTTTTGCTGCACGCCGCGTCAAGTCCTATACCGGCCGTTGAGAAAAAATATCTTTTCCCTAACATGCCGACGTCTATATGCCGCACGCGGCCTTTTTGAAGCACGCTTATTGATTGTGCGATATTAAGAGGAATGGAAAGGGCGCGGGCAAGACCGTTTCCCGAACCCATGGGGATTATGCCAAGGGCTGTTTTTGTATGCACAAGGGCTGAGCCGGTAAGGTTTACCGTACCGTCTCCGCCGCAGGCAAAAACCCCTCTGTAGCCAAGCCCGACCGCCTCACGGACAAGCTCAAGCGCGTGTTCTTTTGATTTGCTCTGCTTTACCTCGAACGTGCCGCTAACTCCGGTCAGCACATGCGAGACGGCCTCTGTTATCTGTCTTGTCCCTTTTTCTCCACACGAAACAGGGTTTAGTATGAACCTTACTTTCAAGGATTTTTCCCAAATTGCATGATTTTTTGCGTTGTTTAATCTTAAGTCTATAAGTATAGGTTTTTATGCGGTGTTTTTCAAGTGAGTTGTGTGGTAAGATTAGTGTTATGAAAAAAGATCCCTTAAAGATATTTTTAAGAGCAGAGAAAAAAAGAGAGAGCTCGAAGTTCCTTGAGGCCTTGCCGCTTTACCTGGAGGCAAAGACGCTTGCACGCAAGGACGAGGATTTATTGCTTGAGATTACCTGCTCGCTTGCCGATACCTACAGGATGACAGGGGATTTTACCAGGGCAACTGTTAATTACAGGCGCTCTCAGGTAATGTCAAAGGCTCACGGGCTATCGGAGGGGGAGAGGGACGCGTGTGTTGGCGAGGGTCTTTCTCAGCGCGGCATGGGTGAGCACAAAGAGGCGATTAAGATTTTCAGGAAAGCCCTGAAAGGTTATGAAAAGGATAAAGACATAGAAGGCATTGCCTTTACTCTCTGGGCAATGGCAGGGGCGTTTCGCATAAAGGGTGATCTCAAGGTGGCCATAGACGGTTTTAAAA
>CBDUXY010000069.1:0-13091 GCA_965371305.1 uncultured bacterium | reverse complement strand
ATACAAATATCTTCCAGAAGAATATGTCAAAGACAGTATATGTAATGCTTGCTACTCACTTATGTCAAGTAAAGAACTAATTAGTTTTTTTGCGGAATTGGCAGACGATACAGAGTTCAGGCGAGAAGTTGCCCATGCCAAAGCATACCACTTGAAGGAAAACAACGTTCCAGGTCATTTGGACATACATGAGAAGGACTAATTGAAATTCACAAATTAATCAGTTTTTTGAAAATTATGGCTTAACAAGCAAACATTTGATCTCTGGTTTATTTGTATCGATTAATACTACAACGGCTGACGGTAATTTACTAATCAATATAAAATTGTGTTTTAGCACACGAATGAAGGAGGTTCAAAATGTCACAGAAAGTACTTCTAACTAATGATGTAGAGCTTGCAATTTTAAAGTCAAACCCGCCACAGCTAAGTATTTCAGCCATTGGCTCCGTAACTACAAGTGGGTGGACTAACGGTCAACTGATACCTTATGTCTATGTTAAGCCTCCGGAAGACGGTATATATGAGTTCGACTTTGTAGCAGACCCACCAAAAGATTATGCTCTTCAGGTTATCAGCCCTATAACAGCGTCATATATAATGGAACAAATCCCGGATGAACTCAAAGGAGTACGTGTTTATTCCTCTACTAATAATATAGAAGAGAAACTTGAAGACGACACTAAATCCGTTGATCTTAGTGGAGGTGAGGAGACAGGCGTCCTGGAGGTTTTAAAAGGCATCTCTCTTACAGCTGATAGCCTGATTTTCAGGGTCGCTACAGGCGGGTGTACCGAGAAGGACCATTTTAAAGTGAACGTTGACAAGGGTATTACCGGTCAGCCGCCCTATCTAGTTTCCATTTATAGGATGGTCCCTGATAGTTGTGAAGGTCACTTTCCCGAAGGAGTTGAAATCGAAGTTTCTCGCGAGGAATATGAAATCGGACATGGTGCGGCCTTTACGCTTGTGAATAAGGTTGGTGACAGTATACGGTAAAAATATTTTTTTGATTCTCTGCACAGATATGCAGGTAAAGCATATCTGTGCAGCAAGAGGTGAATTTCAGGTTTTAAATAATTATCTAACTGGAGATTTAAATGGGAAAAAAAATATATAAAATTCATCCTGGTATAGGTATTGCTCGTTTGGGTAATAGTGATAATGAGTTTTTTATTGGTCCGGAAGCCCCGGGGGTTCGACCGCTACCTAATGCTGATTATCACGACAATGAAGGTAATATTAAACGCCAGGGTGCAAGGTTTAGAGTCTATGAATTTGAATATGGCGAGACCGGTTCACTAACCGGGGTTAAGGAGGTTACCAGTGATGATGCCGAAATTACCTGGAGTGTTCACCTTGTAAATAAGAAGGCGGCAGCGAGGCGATTTCCCCCTCAGGAATCAACTTCATCCGATACCGGGTTCAGAATGAGGAATAAGGACATCAGCGATCGTGGATCTTTGATAATAGACGCTGACGACCAAGAGGCTCCACCTGCAGGCCAGATGTTGGAATTGAAGGGTGAGTTCTTGGGAAAACCCGTTAAACTCGGTGAGTTAACAACAGATGACAAGGGACGCTTGGTGGTTCTAGGTGGCCATGGCAGATCAGGGTCAGTTCCTCCTAACTATCCCAGGGATAATGAGGATGACTATGCAAATACTAAGTTCTGGCATGATGATGTTAGTGACGGCAAGGTAACTGCCTCTGTAAAGTTTGAAGGTCTAGAACCGATTGAAGCCAAATTTGCATGGGTAGTAGTTGCGCCACCTTCATATGCTCCGTTAATTAATAACGTGGTTACGTGGTATGACCAAGCGCTCAATATTGCAGAGCAACAGAATGCAAATTATGTGGTAACTGCCCCAATATCCTTCACAGAACATGTCTATCCAATTCTAAAACGAACTATGGACCTACAATGGGTAAGTTGGTTTGCCTTCAATAAGCATATAAAGGAGAAAAAAGCGGATTTTAGTGTGATGATGTCTACTCTTTCAAACAATACCGATGAAGCAATGGATGTTCGTGTTAAGGTCTTTACCTCACTAGCCGCTCCGAACGGGCCAAAAATAAATATTATGACACTACCTACTAAGATGCCTTATTTTTACTCAGGAGTAAACCCGGAAAAACCTACAGAAGGAATAGCTATGTCCTTAACGCCGAGGCAGCACAAAATTCTAGAAGTTTGGAGTTTGGGAAGTTTTAAAAGTGATTGGAAGGGTAATGCACCGGCGCCTCGCCAATTTAGTGTTATTCCTGAGAATGAAAGGCCAGGAGAGTTGGATAGGGCTGCTCTTGATGCATGCATTGGAGGTCCATTCTGTCCTGGAATAGAGTGTGGATACAAAATGGCATTAAAAGAGACCTATGAGGGACCTTTTAGGATATCGGATGATATGGAGCCTGGAGACTTGAGTGCAGAGATGGCGTTGCCATGGCAGGCTGATTTTCGAGCCTGCAGTGATCTTTGGTGGCCTGCCCAAAGACCAAATTCTGTGTTTCGGAAAGGGGAAGAGAATCCTCACAGGTGGGGCGAGGGGGTCGATGTGTTTAAAGATTGGGCTAAGTTGAATTTTGTATTAAAGGAAAACGGTCGTTATTTAGAGAAACCTCACACTTAGAGACTCATAGGTGATATTGATATGGTTTTGGATATAGATACCCAAGTTTTGGTTGTCGGTGGCGGCCCTGCCGGGGTCGCCACCGCAATAGCATTAAAGGAAAGAGGACTATCCGTAGCCATGGTGGATAAGTCCGATTACGATGACATACGTGTTGGTGAGCACCTGTTGCCCATTGCCTATCCGCTTTTATCGAAGCTGAACATCCCCCGCGACGCATGGGACGCAGAGAGCTACACTTGTGCCCAGGTAAGGTCTGCCTGGGGCACGTCAAAGCTCAGCTCGAACGAGTCTATCTGGAGTTCGCTTGGAGGAGGGGCCTTGCTTACAAGACCGACATTTGACTCTGGACTCGCAAAACACGCGGAAAAGATAGGTGTTACGGTATACAGGAAAACAACGCTTAGCGCCTTCGATAGGGCAGACGGCAAGTGGGATTTAACGCTAAATGATGGTGAGCAGAAAATCAAGGCGGATTTTTTAGTGGACGCAACAGGCCGTCCATCAAAAATAACTCAGGCGCTAGGTGGCAGGCCCGATGTTTATGATAAGCTCATAGGACTTTGTGTTTTTGTAGAGCCCAAGCCGTCGGCAAATATGGAGGATAAAAGTATCCTTATAGAGACATGCGAAGATGGCTGGTGGTACTCCGCACGTCTTTATTACGGGACTCTTTCGGTAGCATTTATGACTGACAGCGATATGCTCTCGTCCTCCGGGCTTAATCCCATTGACTACTATAACAAGATGCTCTGTAAAAGCTGTTATACGAGGTCAAGAATTGAAAATTATAAATCTGCCACCAAAGCCTATATACGTCCGGCACAGACGCAGTTGCTTGATCGGTTTACCGGAGACGGATGGCTTGCAGTCGGGGACGCAGCCATAAGCTGCGACCCCCTGTCTTCGGCAGGAATATACAAGGGTTTTGTAATGGGAATAGCTGCGGCAGAGGCTATAAACTCTCAAATGCAAGGAGATCGCAAAGCTTTTGAGCGGTACGTTGGGCAGGTAAAAGAAATATTTGAAGAGTATCTGCAAACAAGAGGGCATTATTACAGACTTGTAACCCGTTGGCCCAAGTCCAAGTTTTGGAATCGTCGTTTTAGTCCACTTCCCAAAGAGACTTCTATTTCACTGGATCCACTTATGCAGGTCACACTTTCAGAAAAGATTAGCTCCTCAGACGACTACTCTGCGCTTAAACAGGTAATACCCGTGGTTGACATGAAACTTCTCTTGGAGCTTGCCTCTCAGACAAAACTTGCTTACCAACTTGCTTCGTTATATAGATCAGAAGCAAAATGTAAGGATATGGATACGGAGATTATACAGGCAATACAGTTCCTGATTGGCTCAGGACATTTGATTGCAGGAAGTCCGTCAATTTATAAGAACAGTGAATTCGATTAATTCCCAGTTTTTTTAATAAATTTATAGATTTTTAAAGAGGGTTTGGATAATGCCTGAAATTAGTCTTGAAGTTGACCTTACAAATAAAGAAGTTGAGAAACTCCAGAAGAAACTAAAAGAATTAGGGTTTTTCAAAAGAGGTGTTGTAGATGGTATTCTTGGCTCGGTAACGCTAAAAGCCGTTATGGATTTCCAGAAGAAATATGGGATAGATGTAGATGGTATTGTCGAATCTAAGACATGGAAGCGTCTTTTTCCTGAGAATACTAAGGAGCCAACTATAAAGAAAAAATATAATAAGCGCAGGACTAAAGCACAAGCGCTCAAGGAACAGCAAGAGGAATTAAAAAAGACCAAAGAGAAAGGGAAAGGGCTTAAGGATATTAAGGTGCCAGTAGAAAACTCCGGCAATCTTAATTATCCTGCTTCAGGTGGTGATGGTTCTGTTGGTGCTGTAGATGGTGGTTTTGGTGATAGTAATTTTGGTCCGATGATTAATATAAACGAGCCATCCGCTTCAATTGATTCTTCAGAAACGGTGTCAAATGTTCCTAACGATGCGCCTGCCAAAGGTTCTGGGAAATCTCCTGAAAAGGGAAAATATACTGATGCTCTTGAAAAAATAAATGAAGCAAAAAAGAATAATGAAACTGTTTTAAACTTGAGAAGTATGAGACTTGACATGCTTCCAGAAGATATATGGCAACTTAAAAATTTGAAGGAACTTGCCATCTCTGGTAACCAACTGACTGAACTTTCGTCGAAGATAGGGCAACTTACAAATTTGAATGTCCTTGATCTCGCTGGTAATGAACTGGATTCCCTTCCATCTGAGATAGGGCAGCTAAAAAATCTGGGCATGCTTTTACTTTATAGTAACAAACTAAGAACCTTTCCGCCTGAGATAAACAAACTTACTAATTTAAGTGTGCTTGACCTCTCACGCAATGAACTAAGCTCTCTTCCGCCTGGTATAGGGGAGCTCAAAAATTTGAGCATTCTTTTTCTCAATAATAACAATCTAAAAACTTTGCCACCTGAGATTGACAAACTTACTTATTTAAGAGAGTTATTTCTTAAAGACAATCCGTTGCCTCCTGAAGTATTTGAGAGATATAAGCATTTAGGAGCATCGGGAAGCGCGGGTTCAGGTGGTGGATCACCAAAATATTCAATTGACGCATCCACGACATCACCCCCTCCACCCACATCAAGCAGAAAACTCACTCATTCTACCTATCTGCTCACCTGGAACCCAAAACTTTTTCTTTTTGAAAGATTCACTGAAGTAGCACAGCAAGTCGAAAATAAAGGCGAGGCCGTTTACATCTGGAGCACGGGCACAAGAAGAAACGTCTCTATAGGCGACCGTGTTTTTCTCATGCGTCAGGGCAAAAATAACCCTGGATTGGTAGGTTCGGGCTGGATCGACGGCGACGTCAGGGAGCTGGAGCACTGGGACGAAAAAAGAAGAAACAATGGTAAGAAATATAATGCTGCTCCCATTCGCTGGGATAATCTTGGGGAGCATCCAATTCTGCCACTTAAAGAATTAATTGAACAAACTGGAGTAACAGAAAAATGGAAGACCCAGGCAGGAGGCATCGAGGTTGAGCCGAAAATAGCCAAACATCTTGAATTCGCCTGGGAGAATGCTCTTGCAAGATTTAGTGAACCGGTCACTTCTTTATCCGATACAGCTTCACCACTTGCCTGGGTCGAGACCGACGCCATTCCAGGCATTACTACCGATCTGAGCAAGTATCAACCAAGCAAACACGACAGTTTGGATGCGGATATGCAGGCAAAGATTTTTGCAACCCTGCTGGTCGCAGAGAAGGTTAAGCCACCATTTGCCCTGGCACTCCTTGGCGATTGGGGTATCGGCAAGACCTTTTTTATGCGCCTGATGCAAGAGACCGTTACGACTATTGCCGGCAAGGACGCTCAGGCAGAACGCAACTCGCAGTACGTATCGCGCGCCACACAGATTGAGTTCAATGCCTGGCACTATGTGGACTCCGATCTATGGGCAAGTCTTGCGTCGCGTATTTTTGACGGTTTGTCAAAAGAACTAAGTGACCAGGACGACGAGGACAAGGTTGCAGACATCCGTCGTCGCCTGCGTCGTGCCATCAGTTCCAGTAAGCGAGAACAGAAAGAAGCTGCCGCCGCTATTGAAACAGCTCAGACAGACCGTCAGAAAGCGACAAAAAAAATGGAGGAAAAGCAGGCGGAGCTTTCGCGCGTAACTATTAACTACGAATCATACCGCATTAAGCGTTTCTGGGATGCAGTTATCAAGATAAAACCTGACCCGAATAATCAGGAGCAGAGCAATTGGCCGGATATTGGCAAGTTAAGAGATAAAGCGCAAAAGATTGCAAATCAGTTTGGGATCACCGGAGCAATTGACAGCGCTGAGGAAGTCCGGCAATTTTATAATTCAATGCGTGAACTTTCTAGGCGCGGGGGCGGGTTGTCGGCTGCGTTAACAAACGATTTCACCGGAGGCCGCATATGGTTATCCGGAGCCGTGATTGCGGTAGCGTTGGCATTTGTAGTTTTATGGCCCTGGATACTGGAGCAAGTCATGTCAGACTCAGGTGTCGCCAAAAATATCACTTCGGGTCTGTTAGCCCCTTTTTTGCAACTTGGAACGGTTGTCGGTCCGGTGGTTGTTTGGGCGAATAAGAACCTTAAATTAGTTTCATCCGGTATGAGTTACCTGGAAAAGATTCAGGAGGAACTTCAAAAGCCACGAATAGAACTTCCCGATGCCAGTGAGGAGGAAGAAAGTCTCAAGAAAGAGGTCGAGGAATGCAATACTCAGATAGTCACTGAGCAACGGCGTATAGAAGAAGCGGAGCGTCAGATATCCGAGGCGCAGGCGGAGATACAGCGTATAAACGCTGGCGGGCTTGTTTATGATTTTCTTGAGGGGCGTGTGCGCGACTCGCGATACCTTGACCGGCTTGGATTGATCTCGGTAATTCGCCAGGACTTCGAGGAACTGGGCACCTTGCTGCGCGACTGGCGCAAGCACGACCCAAACAACAACGGTCAAGAAATGACACAGTCCGAAGACACATCGGAGGCGGCACCTATTGAGCGCATTATACTCTATATCGACGACCTTGATCGTTGTCCTCCGAAGCGGGTCGTTGAGGTGCTTCAGGCAGTCCATCTGCTCCTGGCCTTTGACCTGTTCGTTGTGGTCGTAGCTGTTGATGCGCGCTGGCTTGAACGAGCGCTCAACGAGTCATACAATCCTTGGGCAACTGCACAGAAAGGCTCTTTGCCAAAGGAACCTATGCACCGGTTCAACGCTCACAATTATCTCGAAAAGATTTTTCAAATTCCTTTTTCACTACCCAGAATGGATGAGGCCGGTTACCGAAAACTAATTCTTAAAATGATTGCTACACCACGGACTCAGGCAGAAGAAAACATGACGCCAGATAAGATTTTAGATGCGCCAGAGACACTAGGTACACCGTCCGGGACGGACAAAGAGGAAGATCCCATGGTGCATGACGAAGATAAAAAAATAGAGATCAACCAACCTGACATAGAAGAACAACCCAAAGCAGTGAAGTTAACATCGCTCAAACAAGATGAATTGAAAGAAGAGGAACGTCAGAAACGTGAGCAGGAGCAGAGGCAGGAGCAGGAAGAGGCCAATAAACGTATAAAGACTATGCTGCTGAATGAATGTGAGGAGCAGTTCATTGCAGCGTTGTTCCACTTTATAGATACGCCCCGGCTGGCAAAGCGGTTAGTAAATATTTTTCGCCTGCTTCGCGTACGCGCCGCAACCATAAATAATGATTTCTCAACTTTCATTGACCCTGATAATGGTGAGTACCGCGTGGCTTTGATGTTGCTGGCCATAAGTGTTGGACGCGCCGATGTGGCCCCTGAGATATTGGACGGCCTTTACACGGCCAATGGTAGCAGTTTCAGAACATGGATCGATGATAAATTTAGTCAATATCAGAAGGAAAGTTCGCTATTGAAAGATGAAAGGATAGCTCGGAATGAGAAGATCAAGACCATAGTGCCTCCGAGTGAACGCGAGAAACGGTTGCTGGAACTTCAAGAAGCTTCGCTTGAAATACGCAAAGGCATTGATGCGGTGATCAAAGCGCTTGGCGAGCAAGAAGGGCCGCCATTTGACGACCAGCTAGGAACCTATGGCAAGTGGGCTCATGAGGTAGGACGATATTCTTTCCGCTGGCACCTCAGAGCAGAAACATGATCTAATACATTTATTTTCTTCTACCTGTGCCCGATTTGTGACTGAATTAGTCGTAACTAATGGAATTAATTGGATGTAACGGTATTATTGGGGCGGCTGTAAGATTTTGATTTTAAGGTAAAAGGGAAAACAGACCAAAGATCAAGCTCTTACAAAAATTAGTAATTTAATCCTTTTACAACATCGACGGCAGAGAAATTCATTTTACGGGTACTACTATTCAAAGGGGCAGGTCACACGATTTGCTTGCATGAGCACTACTGTTTTTTACAGCATTGCGTAATGCCACATTTGGACGATTAAGAATTTTTACCCGATTATGATTAGACAATCTTTGAGTTGAAAACCCACAGATCAAAAAAATCTTCATGTATTTGTTGTTCTAATTGCGTTTCCTAATAAAATATTTCAATTGTAAGACAATACTGAAATATTTCTTTTCTCAAGCCTTAATCCTTACTTGACAACAACAAAAGTTGTGATAAGTTCCTATTACTGACCTGCCCACACACATCGATTCACCCTTAGAGCTAATTTTTACCAGTTCGGTTATTTTTGGAAGAGGGTACGGGGCCAGACGGTTTTCTCATATCGATCGGTCTATTCCGATGTGGGACGTGGGGGCGATACATATATCGGATCATGAAGGAAGCATTGCAACGGGCTTTGGCAGGTGGCTTTGTAATGTGGAAATAGCCATGGAGGATTGCCGGTACTACGCGGTTAAGGAGGCTTCGTGCAATATTGCGTCAGGATGGTTTTTAAAAATAAGGCTTTCAAAAAAACGCGGCCACTGTAAGTAGAAATATACGGGCGTTTGACTGGATTCGAATTTATGGCTTATGGATGGACTATTGAAAAACAGATGGTTAAACAGTATGGAGGGTTGATTTATGAATAAACAATTATGTTCGGGACGAAAGTTTGCGGTACTTCTCATTGCCCTGGTGTTTGTGATGGCTACCGCTGCCGGAAGCCATAGTGCGGAGCCGCGTATACGGGAAGCTCATGCAGTAAGGCAGTCAAAAAAAGATAGGCCCGAAACGCCGACCGTTAAAGAGCTTGCCGGTAAAAGCGATATGGTTGTTCTCGGTAAAGTGCTGAAAAAGAGCTCCAGATGGGTCGGCAAAAAAATAGTGACCTCAACCGACATCAAGCCTGTAAGGTTTTTTAAAGGCAAGAGCGCAGATACCACTATAAGCATAATCACTCTTGGAGGTGTTGTCGGCAACATCGTTCAGGAATTCACCCACGAGGTCGTGTTTCAGGAAGGCGAGACGTCGATATTTTTCCTGGCAAGAACGCCCCGGGACAAAAAGTTTCTTCCCGGGGTCCTAAGACCTGTGGATGAACATGCAAAGATAAGGCTTTTAAAACCGACCGACAGTCCATCAAGGCTAAAAAACAACAGGCGGCTTAATAAATTCATAGAAGAAGTCGCAGCAGAAATAAAAAGGGGGGAGAGACGATGAAGACACTTAAAAAGACACTTCTTGTTGCGATAGTTCTTGCCGTAAGTTTCATGTTTTTGCCTGCCTCCGGCCATGCAGCCGACGATATGGAGCTAAATTACAGCGGTACAATATACGATAGATTATGGGTCGGGGCTGAGTTCCCGCTTACCTGGTACCTGCACGAGGACGGGGTTATAAATAACGACGTTGTCGGGGCTGGTACGGGGGCCGTAAGTAACGCAGACGCCACTACCGAACTCGGGCAGGCATTCAACGCCTGGCAAGGCGTTGGTACGGCAAACATAAGCTTTTCATCAGGGGGCGAGACCACGACCGGCACAACAGGGTGTGACAGGGAAAACATCGTTACCTGGTCGGATACGGGTGACTTCGGTGTTGGATCCTCCACTATAGCGCGCGGCATTACGACCTATTACTGGGGGCCGTCACTTGTGATCGACGATATAAACAGAGCTACCATATCATGCAGTAGCGGCGGAACCGTTGCGCTTGACGCAGCGACCTATCCAAACGGCACGGTGCTGAACCCAGGTACGGTGCTTGACATGGACCTTTCGTTTAACTCTGCTAACAAGGACTTTGTAACGGCTGCAAACGTTACCTTCGGCGTTGCCGACATAGAGTCGATTGCCGTCCACGAGTTCGGGCACCTGATTGCCCTTTCACATGTTAGCCTTGACTTCACGGCAACAAGCCACCGCGCAACAATGTATCCGTCGGTAAGCACTTCAAGCATAACCTCTCAGACGAACGTAAAGACCCTTGAGATAGACGATAATATCTCGGCAGGACGGCGCTACCCGTCGGTCGGGTTCTGGCCAAGCGGCACGGCTCCGTATACAACAGGCGCCATAAGCGGAAACGTTACGGAGCCGGACGGCACCGCGGTTGAAGGAATAAGGGTGTGGGCCTATGAAGCAGCCGATACGACACATCCCGTTGCAGAGGCTTTTACGACAACAGACCACGACTGGGACGCATCGGTAAGTGCGGGAGAATATACTATTCCCGGCCTGCCTCCAGGCGATTATCACCTCTGCATAGTGCCTTGGAACAACGGGGTTGGAAGCGACGATCCCTCGGGCAATACATTTAACAGGACGGCCAACGATTACAGCATAGACACGTTCGATACGGAGTGTTTTGACGATGTTGTGTCCTCAACCGCAGACCCGGAGTTCGACTCAAGGGTAAGGACCGTTACGGTAGAGGCAGGAGAAACAAGACCGAACATAGACTTTGTAACAGGTTCGGAACAAACCGACCTGATACTTGTAATGGACAGGAGCGGCTCAATGAACGGTAATTCCGGAACCGCAGGAGTTACAAAGCTTGAGGCCCTTCAGTCGTCTGTAAACGAGTTGATAGATTATCTTAATCTTGCCGGGGGACACAGGCTCGGCCTTGTACAGTTCGAGGAAGTGCTTGTACCTCTAACGCCCGTGTTTGACCTGCAGGGCCTTGACGCTGGTAACGTGGGTGACGCGCACGATGCGATCAACACTATGTCGGGCGGCGGGTGGACAAATATAATCGACGGGGTTAACGAAGGCGTAAACCAGCTTACAACCATTGCATCGCCAAACGATAGACAGGTAATGGTTGTGTTTTCAGACGGAAAACATAACCGTCCGGTTGGAAGCGACCTGAACGACATAAACACCACTGTGGTTGATAACGACATAAGACTTTATAGCATAGGGTTTGGCACGGACGTTGACGATGCCATATTAACGGACGTTGCTGAAAATTCAGGCGGTATTCACGTTAACGAGCAGGACCTGAACGCACTTGCCCTGAGCAAACATTTCATGATCATAGGGGCTTCGGCAATTGACGAGACTCTTATAGTAGATCCGATGTACACGCTTGGCAGGAGGGAGAAGGCAAAACTTGACGTAGGCGTGTCCGGCGATGACAAGAGCCTTACTTTTGCTGTAAGCTGGGTTAAGAAGCAAAAGGGCCTTATAAGGACGAAGATACGTACACCGGGCAGGTGTACCATAAACGATAAGAATACCTTTCCGGGCGTTAAGAGCGTAAGAAAGGACAATTATACGCTTATCAGGGTTGACCTGCCGTTTCGCTGCGGCAAGAAGCTAGTCGCAAAAGGCACATGGCGGGTAGTTGCCACAGGGGCGGGAGTTAAAAGGGGTGAAGACGAGGACGTTGAAATACTCGTTATAGGAGCTTCCGGCCTGCGCCTGTTCGGCGACGTGGCCGTAAGCAAAGCAGGAGCGCTTATAACGGCAAAACTCGTACGTAACGGAATCGTACAGGACAATAGAGTTAAGATGTATGCAGAGATATTACCGCCTTTGCCCAGGACCTATGACAGTGAGCTTCAGGATAAATACGGGGCGAAGTACGACAGGACCAAACAGGCTCTGCCTCGTCCAAAAATAATACGCAGGGAGCTTGAAGACGACTGCATGGATGGAGACGACAGGGACGAAAACGGAAATCAGAATCAAGGTGTTTTTTCCACTGTGTTCAAACCAACGGAACCGGGCCTGTACAGGGTGCGCATAGTGGCAAAGTATCGGTTGGGTAAACAGACGCTAAGCCGGGAGAGTGTACAGACGTTTTATTATCCTGGCTTCTCTAAAAGGAGATAACAGAGCGCGCCGGGCGGTATTCATTATCTTTGTATTGGTCTCAGGTATTTCGGTATGGAAACGTATCGAAATATCCGGACCATATGCAAGGACGGAAGCCTAAAATAACTGGCATAGCCAGACTTGCGTAACAAGAGGAAGAATCATGAATTTACAGGAAATAAGAAAAAAAAGCTAAAAAACTAAAAGTAAAAACTGCCGGAATAAAAAAGAAAGAACTCGTAAGAGAGATTCAAACCAAAGAAGGCACATTCCCCTGTTTCGGCACGGCAACGGACTACTGCGACAGGTTAGACTGTTGTTTCAGGGAAGATTGTCTCGACAAGAACAAATGATTGACTAGAAGATGGTAATCATTGCATAGTTCTCAGTTTTTTTAACAGAAAGAATTACTACAACAGATTAGCCACCAACTCAAACTCAAATGTTGTATTGCGTTCACGTTGTAAGCATGATGTAGACGCTACCATTAAGGTATTCTTATAGGGGTTCACCCCATCCAGGTGTGATAAAAACGTGATAAAATCAGTTGAAATGTATTGAATCAATAGGAATCTATTGAAGTAATAGAATCACACTAACAGCTTGATTTTAAAGCAAAAAGGGGAAACCAGACCTAAAATCAAGCCCTTATGAAATTTAGCTTTATTGCTCTTTCACGGCGGCGACAGTGGTTGTAAGAATTTCATTGTAA
>CBDUXY010000068.1:0-13127 GCA_965371305.1 uncultured bacterium | reverse complement strand
TTTTTTCTTTTTTATAGTTTACTAAAACACAACATCATAAGTTCATACGCAAACAAAGCGTCAGAACAAAGCAGACCAAGGAGCAACGGAGACATTCCCCCCTCCCCTCAGTCCCCTCCCACCAAGGGAGGAGAAGTTATGGAAACTCCGTGATAACGCACGGTGTGATTTTATTTTTTCAGTACTCGCGCAGCGTCCATGGCAAAGTACGTTATTATCATGTCCGCCCCTGCGCGTTTTATGGAAAGCAAGCTCTCCATCATCGCAGCCTCGCCGTCTATCCAGCCCTTCTCGGCCGCGGCCTTTATCATGGAGAACTCGCCACTTACGTTATACGCGGCAACCGGGTAGTTAAATGTATCTTTCACCTGCCTGATTATGTCAAGGTACGGGAGCGCGGGTTTTACCATGACAATGTCCGCGCCTTCCTCTATATCAAGTGCAACTTCCCTCAGGGCCTCTCTTGCGTTTGCCGGGTCCATCTGGTAAGAGCGCCTGTCTCCGAACTCAGGCGTTGAACCGGCAGCGTCCCTGAACGGGCCGTAAAATGCGCTTGAATATTTTGCCGCGTAACTCATTATGGGAATGTGCCCGAAGTTCTCCCGTTCAAAAAGCTCTCTTATGGCAATGACGCGCCCGTCCATCATGTCCGAGGGGGCAACCATGTCGGCTCCTGCCCGAACGTGGGAGAGCGCTTCATTAGCTAACAATTCAAGAGTGGAATTGTTATCAACGTCACCATCTTTTATAATACCACAATGGCCGTGAGATGTGTACTCGCACATACACACGTCGGTTATGACGGTAAGCTCTGGCGCGGTTTTTTTAATCTCGGCAATTGCGCGTTGCACAGGCCCTTCAGGGTCGAAAGCGGTTGAGCCTGATTCGTTTTTTTTCTCTGGAATACCAAAAAGAATTACCGCCGGAATGCCGGCGTCCTGAATCTTTTTCGCCTCTTCACCTATAAGCTCGGGCGAGAGCTGAAAGTGGCCCGGCATCGAACCAATGGGGGTTTTTACATCTTTACCAAACGTCGCAAAAAGAGGCAGTATAAAATCGTCTACGCAAAGAGCGGTCTCGCTCATCATCCGTCTTAACGACTTTGTTTTTCTAAGCCTTCTTGGTCTGTATTCGGGAAAACCCATGGCTCCTCCTTAATCTAATAGACTGAAACAATTATATTTTGTACAGAAAAGAATAAAACTAATAATAACAAGTGCTATATGTGGAAGAAGAACTCTTGACTTTCGAAGCGCATTCACAAATCCACATAAATTATTAAACCATCCTGATATACTTAGCGAATCTATATCAGGAAATCTAAAATCTCTTGTAAAACCTCTTAAATGATCATCTCTGTAGTACTTTTCTATTTCTCCTACGCGTTCAATAGCTTTGCTTCTAACAACACTATATAAAGCATCAAGAGATAAAAAACCAAAAACAATAGCGAAAGCAACTAATAAGTGTAAAAATGGTTCAAGGTCTTCTTTTATAATATATGCCGTAAAACCTGTCCATAAAGTAACCGCCCATCCCTTTATCCAAAAACACAACCGGTCATGACGACTAATAATTTGCTCCAGCAACTCATACTCTTTAAGTAAAAGTTCTTGTGATTCTGATTCTAAATTACGAAACGGTTTTGGCAACTTAAACCTCTTTAAAATACACCTAACCTTCTGGAATATTCACCTTATAATACTCCGCTATCGCATCCGTAAAGGCCGGTATAGTATACTCAGCCGGCATTATATCCACGGTAAGCCCGGCGGCTTTTGCCGTCTGTGCCGTAACAGGCCCTATGCAGGCGACCGTGACCTCGTTAAGTAGCACAGGCAATTCTTTCTTCGTAAACAAACTTGAAAAGTTTGTAACCGTCGAAGACGACGTAAAGGTAACAACGTCTATCTCACCCTTTTCTAACAGTTCTTTAAGTGCTTTTGCCTTTTTAACGGGCCTTACCGTTCGGTACACTGGCGCAATATCTACAACACCACCAAACTCTTTTATAGTATCCGGCAGCACCTCGCGCGCCTTCTCAGCCCTTGGAAGCAGGAACTTCTTACCCTTTATCCTTCGCCTGCCAAGCGCCTTTATAACCCCTTCGGCCTTGTATTTTTCAGGCACCAGATCAACGAGCAGGCCTCGCCCTTTTATTGCCTTTTGCGTTGCCGGGCCGACAGCGCAGATCTTCACACCCTTTAACTCCCGTACGTCCAACCCTTTTTCATATAATCTATCAAAAAAAGCGTTAACCGTGTTTACGCTTGTCAGAATTATCCAGTCGTATGTAGAAAGTTTTTTTAAAGCCCGGTCTGCATCACTCCAGCTCTTCGGAGCTACCGTTTTTATTACGGGAAAGCACACTACCTCTGCCCCGCACCCTTCCAACGCCTCGGCAAAAACACCTGCCTGCTTGCTTGTTCTCGTAACAAGCACTCGCCTGCCTGAGAGAGGGCGCGTATCGAACCACGCAAGTTTATCGCGCAAACGAACAACGTCTCCTACAATCGTCACTACAGGCGGCAACACGCCGTGTTCCTTCGCAAGCCCGGCAATGTTAGAAAGCGTACCGGTGAGACAGGTCTGCTTCGGTAGTGTGCCCCACCTTACAAGGGCAACCGGAGTATCGGGTCGTCTACCGGCGACTTTTATAAGTTTCTCTGTAATAGAGGCAAGGTTTTTCCAACCCATCAGTATTACGACCGTTGTGCGCGGGTCGGAAAGTGCCTTCCAGTCAATAGCATGTTTTGTTTTTTTTCTGCCCTTTGCCCCGGTTTTTTTCTGGGGTTTTTCCAGACTCTCCTGGCCCGTAATGATTGTAACGGCCGAGGCCGCGTCCCTATGCGTCAGGGCAATACCCGCGTAGGCAGGAGCAGCGCTTGCCGAGCTCACGCCCGGCACTAATTCAAACTCAATGCCTTCTTTTTGAAGCCACAGGGCCTCCTCGGCAACCCTTGCAAAAAGCATTGGGTCGCCGCCCTTAAGCCTCACCACCGTCCTGCCCTGCTTTGCGTGTTTTACAATGAGGCGGTTTATGTCGTCTTGCCCTATGTGCTTGAACCGGCCTTTTTTACCGACATAAACACTAAGCACATCAACCCTTGCATAATCAAGTAAACGCGCGTTAGTTAAAAAATCATAGATAACCACGTCTGCTTTTTTTAACGCTTTGGCAGCCTTAACCGTAACAAGCCCTGGGTCTCCCGGGCCGGCCCCTACCAGATAAACTTTACCAAAAACTCGTTTAGACATATCCATTCCCGCATGGTGCTACGCACGGCGTATTATAAAATGTTTATTTATGTATCTTTAGCTCCGTAAATTTAAAAGCTAATTGCGAAATTCGCCCACCGCAGGTGCTAATCTTCTTCTTTTTGTGCGGCCCTGAAACGAAATGTCGAACCACCGACCTCTATAACATCGCCATCCTGTAAATTATGTTCGTTCATCTTCTCGTCGTTAATTTTCATGGTGGAGAGGGTGCCTTTTTTTATAATCCTGAAAAAATCCTTGCCCCTGATGATGGTAGCAAGCCTTTTTGCCACAAGCACACCTTCGACCTCTATGTCAGAGTCCTTGTCCTTGCCAAGCGTCGTAATGCTGCCAAGCGAATGCACCTTCCCGTCCTTATGCACCAGGGCTGCCTTGCCCCTGTCCGGGTCATAAGCCTCTTCGACCGGTTCGACCGACGCGTCAGGGTATATAGCCTCTGTTGTGAGTTCCTCAACCGAGGCTTCTTCCGCCTGTTCTTCCACCTGCTCTACTACCTTATCCCCGCTCACTTCCTGCTCCGCCTTTTGCGGATGGTGAAAACGCAGGATGTATTTTCTGACGTTTATCTCGTCACCGTCAAAAAGTTCTTTTTCGTCTATCCTGATACCCTTGAAAAACGTACCGTTTGCGCTTTCAAGGTCTATGATGAAATATTTATCATTCTTCTTTCTTATTACCGCCTGCTCCCTGGACACACCAAGCTCTTCAAGGAAAACAGCGTTCGTATCCTCGCGCCCTATTGTCAGGTCGTCGTCCGTAATAGGGTATCTATCTATGGTCTCGCCTTCGTCCACCAGCTCAAGGTAGGCCTCGGTCGTAGGGGTGGTAAAGAACGTTGCCGCCCCAACACCTTCGGGTACGGCCTTTGAGTCCTCGGCAGGAGCTACCTTTGTATCAACGTATATCTCGACGGTAAGCACTTGCTCGTCAGTAAGGTTATGGGAATAAGTAAGCAAGTCCTCAAGCGGTTCACCCTGAGCGCCTTCGCCCTGGAGGGCAACGTAAATGGCGCGTCCACCGATGAACATAGCATAACCACGGCCCGCACCCTCTTCGTCTTCAAGGGCCATGACCGCGCTTTTACCCTGCTTTTCAAGCCTCTTCACCACGTCCACGAGGTTCACCATCTCGGTTGAAAAACTCTGGGTGGCCTTAAAATTAATCCGCACAAGTATACAGAGCAAAAGCTTTTTATCTGCCTTGTAAATCTCTATATCCACCCATTCCTGCTCCTTGTACCAGGTGAAGAAATCCCGCACAAGACCGGCCCCGCCCTTACCCCCTCCTGCAAGGGCGCTGCAATAGGGTTTGTCCCCTACGATAAACAGATAACACTCGGCGTCCCCGCTCCTTGCTGCGACGTACCCGTCGGTCATCTTGTCCTTGAGCTTACCAAAAAGAGTGTCGAGTTTATCAAAAGGAAAACTGTCTTTTTCAAGTATCAGCTCTGCCTGCGGCTCTCCCACTACCGTCTTTTCCATACATCCTCCATAAAATAATTCAAACGATCCGGCAATCAATCAAGTTCAAAAAAAACAATACCTGCAACTTCAAAAAAACAATGGCCGGTAGAAATAACATCCTTAGTTCGTGTATATTTACTCCTGAGCGTAGAGTTCGGCCAGTATCTCTCTCGCACCTTTATCAAGCAGCGTCCGGGCAAGTGCCTGACCGAGCTTTTCCGCGTCCTGCACAGGACCCTCGGCCATATCCTTTACAACGGTCTTACCGTCAACGCTTGCAACAAGCCCTGAGAGTTTTATGGATCCCCCCCTTACAGTTGCGTAGGCAGCAATGGGCACCTGACAACCTCCCTCAAGCGTTTTAAGCAAGGCCCTCTCCGCCCTGACTGCGCAGGACGTTTCAATATGGTCGAAAAAACCAACCAGTTCGTTCGTTTCCTTATCGTCTATTCTTGTCTCTATGCCAAGCGCACCTTGACCGATTGCAGGAAGCATTACTTCAGGCTGAAGAATCTCCGTTACCTTTCCTGAGAGACCAAGCCTGTTCACCCCGGCGCCGGCGACGATTATCGCGTCATACACGCCGCCTTCGAGCTTCCTGATGCGTGTGTCAAGGTTGCCTCGAAGCGACACCACCTTAAAGTCAGGCCTCATGGCAAGGAGCTGGGACTGTCGCCTGAGGCTCGACGTGCCGACCTCAGCGCCTTCCGGCAGGTCCATCAATTTCTTGCGATACAAGGTCAGGGCGACGTCTCGCGCGTCTTCGCGCTCGGTTATGCAGCGCAAGCCAAGCCCGTCCGGGAAAAACGTCGGTACGTCCTTCATCGAATGCACGGCAAGGTCGACGCGCCCGTCAAGTAAGGCCTCTTCTATCTCTTTAACGAACAACCCCTTGCCGCCAACCTGGGCAAGAGGGACGTCGGTTATCTTATCGCCCGTTGTCTTGATTATTACAAGCTCTACATCTACGCCATGTTTTTTTTCAAGCTCGCTTTTTACCCACCGTGCCTGCCAAAGGGCAAGCATTGAGCCTCTTGTGCCTATTTTTAGTTTTTTAGCCATCGTTTACCTTTCACCTTCTAATATTTTATTCTTCCATGTCTTAGTCGTCATTTTATAAGGAACAAGCAACTTTATAAGATTTTTACCTGGCTTGCTGGTTGAATATCTTGTCTTGCCTTCCCTTATCGTTTTTCGCCATTTTTTCAGAACACTTAATAATTCTTTATAACTCATTGCATAAAAAACCGACTCCTCGTATGAATTGTTTACATTCCAAACATAAACTAATAACAAATTAGGGTGACTTGCGTACTTAGTGTCAACAGAAAACGACTTTTCTGAAGCAGCTTTTATCTGTATTGATCGGGCAATAAACTTTCTGCCCTTTCTGGTATACGCAACGATGTCTATTCCCATATCGCGAACAAGATGAGCAACCTCCAGGCCAGCCATGAATAACTCATTGATTAACAAGTTTTCACCTAACACTTCCACAACTTGCTTATCCACAACTTTCTTATTAGCCATACCTGTTATTCCAAGTTTTTATACAATTTCATCCAATAACCTTGCACCATGACAGATAGCTACAACTTCCACAGTTTTTCCTTTAATACGATATACAATTCTATAGTTCTCATAAATCTTTTCCCGTAAATTTTCATCATCGTATTCCGGCACAATACGACCAGACATAGGGAACTTTGCAAGAGCTTTTACAACAATATTTATTCGCTTTGCAAAAAGAATCGCATAATACTTTGAATCTTTCTCAATGTAATTACATAAATCTTCAAAATGCGAGACTGCCCCTGGCGACCAAATTATTCGGTAAACCATTTACCCATCCGTTTTTCAACTTCATCGTGTGCTATGCCTTTGCCCTCATCAAGCTCCTTCAATCCGGCATCCACCTGAAGTCTAAAGAACAACTCAGCCATAATATCGTCAACAGTCACATTGTCCGGTAAAGTCTTTATCATTTGAATAATATCTTCTTTAACTTCTGACATCTGTCACCTCCTCTATATTCTTGCCTACGCCCCTTCACCACCGCCGAAACCGGTCTTTTTCATCTCGTCCGGGTCAGGGCCAATCTCAAAGAGTTTTCTCACCGTTTCAAGCAACTGGTCACCGTCAACGCTCCTTGATTCGTCTTTTATGCGTCTGACCGGGCCGTGTAATATCTTCTTCACTATGGAAACGGTCATGGCCTCAAGCACTTTTTTGTCGTTTTCAGAAAGTCCGCTCATCTGGGAAAGGGCCTTTTCAAGCTCCACCCTTCTTATGCCTTCAAGCGTGTTTTGAAGCGCAATAATGGTCGGCACCACGTCGAGCGAATCCACCCACCTGTAAAAAGCCTTTATCTCACTTTCCACTATCGCCTCGGCCTCTTCGGCCTCCGTGGCGCGCTCTTTCATATTGGCCTGCACCACGTCTGCCAGGTCATCCACGTCAAACACGTAGGCGTTGTCGATATTATTGACGCGCGGGTCGATATTGCGAGGAACGGATATGTCGATGAAAAACATCTGCCTGTGTTTCCGCTCCTTCATAACGCCGTTTACGTCCTCAGGCGTTATGATGAACTTTGGCGAACCGGTAGAGGTGATGACTATATCGACCGCTTTAAGATAATGGACAAGCTCTCTGAACATTATGGCAGTGCCCTGAAACTCCCGGGCCTTTTCCACGGCGCGCTCATAGGTCCTGTTGGCTATTAATATCTCGCCGACCCCGGCCGAGAGCAGGTGTTTTGCAGCAAGCTCCCCCATCTCGCCCGCCCCGACAAGCATAACGCTCCTGCCTGCAAGGTCTCCGAAGATTTTCCTTGCAAGCTCGACCGCAGCGAAACTGATGGATACGGCAGAGGCCCCGATCTTCGTCTCCGTCCTTACGCGCTTGGCAACGCTAAAGGCCTTATGGAAAAGCTTGTTTACGACAACGCCTGCCGTATCAAAATGCACGGCGTGTGCGTAAGCCTCTTTTACCTGCCCGAGTATCTGCGGCTCGCCCATGACCATTGAATCGAGCGAAGATACGACCCTGAAAAGATGTTTCACCGCGTCCTCGGCCGTATGGACGTAAAGGTGCTCGTCAAGCCCTTCAAGGGGGATTGAGTGATAGTCGGATAAGAAGTTCTTTATCTCCCACACGCCCTTTTCAATATCGTGTCCAACGCCTATCACCTCGACGCGGTTACAGGTCGAAAGTATCACACACTCGTTTATGTCGTAGCCGGCAACAAGCTTTTTAAGCGCCGCGCCTACCGAGTCTGCGGAAAAAGCAAGCTTCTCCCGTATCTCCACCGGAGCCGACCTGTGATTAAGACCTACTATTACAAGATTCATTCCTGATTATCCGCCTGAATATCCGTATTTTCTGTTTTCATTCAATTCATTGCCGTTAAAAAAAATTATTGCGTAATTCAAAGAAGCTACTTCAAAAGTCCGTGCCCGCCTCCAAGCAGCGCATACAGAGTGACGAAAGAACCGATCAACACCACAAAGGCCGCCACCGACAACATGGCCGACTTCCTGCCCCTCCACCCGGTCGTAAGACGTCCGTGCAAAAGCGCTGCGTACAAGAGCCACGTTATGAGCGACCATATCTGCCTTGCCCCCCAGTCCCAGTAACTGCCCATTGCATGTTCGGACCACATAGCCCCTGTGATTATGGCAAGCGTGAGGAGCGGAAACCCGTAACTCAGGCACCTGTAATTCAGCTCGTCGAGCAACTCGACGGAAGGAAGTACAAAATAAAGCCCCTTTATCCTGTGACTTTTCAAATAATGGTCTTGGATCAGGTACATTAAGCCGAATATGCAGGCAAGGGCGAAAAACGCATTTCCAAGAAAAGCAAGCACAACATGCACCGGCAGCCAGTAACTATCAAGAAGTGGCGCAAGCGGGGTTATGTCGTCAGGCATAAACCACGCCGCTGCCACCAGGGCAAGAGCAAAAGGTGCAACAAAGGCGCCCAGAGCCGACACCCTGTATCTGAAAACAAACGTCAGGTATACCAGCACGGTCAGCCATGCAAACACAATGAGGGATTCGTGCAGGTTCGTTACCGGCGTTCTCCCGGCCTCCACCCACCTGCTCACAAGCGTAATACTATGCGCCGCAAATCCAGCCAGCAAAACGTACTTACCTGTTTTCACAAGGCCGACCCGGTGCGTAACAAGATAGATAAGATAAATAACAGTGGCAATAAAATACCCGGCCACTGTTACACCAAAAAACACACTACTTAAAATTGCGTCACCCTCCCGCTTTCATCCCGGCTATGTTTATTCTGGCACACTGTCCTATTCAATTATTCGGACTAACAATTTTCAGGGCACAGAAGTACCTTACCTCTCAAGCCTGACTCCAAGCCGTGAAAGCGTGGAGCCCGGACCAAGAAGCTCGATTAAAAGCCGGTTTATTGATGCCCTGTCATTTGACCCTATCCATTCCAAAACCGGAGAGTCTATGAGGGCATTGTATATCTCTATTTTTTTAACACTTTTTACTTTGTTTTTCAACAACTTATTCCGAACCGCGCCGAGTATATCGGTAAGCACTTCAAGCTCTTCCGGAAGCACGTCGCCAATCAACTCCTTAAGCGTCTTTGAAAGCAGCGGGCTTTTTCCGCTGCTTGAGATGGCAACTATAAGGCTTCCCCTGTCTACAACCGACGGGGTAATAAAACCGCAAAGCCCCGGGTTGTCCACAACGTTTAAAAGTACGCCTGCAACGCCTGCGTCTTTACTGACCAGTTCGTTTACCTTTTTTGAGTCGGTCGAGCTTATAACAAGCACAAACCTGCCCAGCCGCTCCATGTCACCAGGTGCGTATGTCTTTTTGACATGCTTGATTTTATTGCCTTTTTTTGCACTTGCAAGTTTAATCAACGACTTTGTAAGGCGAGGACTAATAACCGTTACCAAAGCCCCCGCACTAAGTAGTGAAAGCACTTTACGCTCGGCCACGCGCCCGCCTCCGACAACAAGGCAAGGTTTTTTATTCAAGTCCAAAAAAATCGGATAATAGGACATAATTCAAATATCTCCGTTAATTGTTCTTGCCGGTTTGTTTGCTTTTTGCGATATTTTTTAATTCAGCAATAGCTTTAAGGGCTTTTGGTAAATTCTCTGGTAGATCCCCGGGGTGCATCTTTCCATACTCAAGCCGGTCTTGCCTTATTTTTTTTAGATGTTCTTCGATATTGTCCGTACCAATCATAACGCCGAAGTCTCCTGGCAAGGCACGTCCTGGCACGGTGCGTCCGTACATTCGGTCCAGCACAAGCTCTCCCGCAGCCGAGCTGTAGTGGGCCGCGTCCCAGTACCACTTCATCTGGCTATGCACGTCACCAACGCTCGGTATAACTTCCGTAGTAATAGAATTGTAGCCGCTAAAATCCCACAGTGCGACCGAATTTTTATAGCCTGCAGGCCCTGCCGTCATGACGGCAAGGGCAAGCTCACGTTTCCACTGCTCAAACTCATCCCACAGGCCAACCGATGCAACACCTTCCTGTAAATAGGCATGCAAAGGAGAGATAAAAAGATGCAGCCGGATGTTTTCCCTGCGCGCAAACTCAACCATCGCACGTAATTCGCCAATTGGAGATGAATTTTTTTTGTTCTTTATCGTAAGGCTATACTTCTTTTCCGGCAGAGGAAACCACATGGTCTTCATATAATTTTCCCTTACGACCCGAAACGCTTTTCCATATCCACCCTTTTTCTTTATAATTGCCCGGTCCCTTACAGACTGACCGTTCGGTAAAATAACGCCATTGCGATTGTCCGCTTGCCCTGTAATGGTTTCCAGGCTGTCAGAAAATGCGTCGTAAGAGAGCAAGGTCGGCAACAGTACCGGGCCGTATCCGGAAAACACGTTACCGGTTTCAAGCCTGTTTTCATCAAACCCCTCGCCAACATCTTTTCTGTAAGCATTAAAGGCAAAAAAATCTAATCCAACGACAACCTCTTTTAAGGGCTTAAGTCTGTGCGCGAACTTTAAATAAAGCAGCATCTCACGCGGTGTTGAGTCAGGAAATGCAAGGTTGTATGGAACCAGAGAGGCGCTTATAGACCTATCTGAAAAAACCGGGTGGTCCGGGTTTATACCTGTACCCGCGCGCGAAGTGCCAAGTATAATAACACCCGGTTTGAGTTTTCTTACGAGAAAACTCTTAACCATGCGCGAGTGAAGACGGGCCACGGGCTTTACACTGTTAAACCCCTTAATCGACATCACGCCGTACAGGTCGTAAGGGTCTATCACCAGATTAAACCCGGCAACCGCAATAATGGAAGCAACCACGGTAACGGCCCATATCCTGAAAAAACGTCTGTAAATTCTATTATCCATAAAAAGTCCGGAAACATGCTTAAAGATTTAATAAACTACCTTGCAACAAGCGAAAGAATTAAACCCGCCATGCGGGCTAAAACTGAAAATAAAGAAACTCGCTTATACGCGTTAACCAGAGTATGGATACAACCGTAATAACCGAGATGGCAATTGCCCAAACAAATGTAGGTTGCCACTGAAGCCACGCAAAACGCGAAGGCTCAATCGGCTCGCCCCCTTTACCGTACGTGTTTATCGCCGGATCGAAACGCGCCATAAATTCCTGCGTGTTAGGGGCAAACCATACAAAAAGCAAAAGCAGTATTATCCACATGATCTCGGTCGTACCGTCTATGAGGTGGCTCTTGACAAACACCGTACCGCTATCCATTAAATAAGGCCCAAGCGGCCCAATCCTCTTTAAAAACGACTCAGGTATTATAAAACCATCACCGCCGCCCACCATGGCAGAAAATATCCGCTTGGCAGTTTCGTAGCTCTCGGCCCTGAAAAACACCCACCCGACAACAACCGCTATAAACGTTACACCGCGAGAGATAAAACGCCCAAAACGTGTTGACCTCTTAATGTCCTGCCCAAGAGCGCGACGCACCGCGTGAATCAGGTGGTTTATCATCAGATACACCCCGTGCAGAGCGCCCCACACAACAAACGTCCACCCGGCCCCGTGCCACAGCCCGCCAAGCAGCATGGTAATAAAGAGATTATTATACCTCCTCGCCCGGCCTTTTCTGTTGCCGCCAAGAGGGATGTAGAGATAATCGCGCAGAAAACGCGAGAGGGTTATGTGCCACCTGCGCCAGAAATCAATTATGTTGACCGCCTTGTAGGGCGAGTGAAAATTAAGCGGCAGCTTTATGCCGAACATCCGCCCTATGCCGATTGCCATGTCCGAGTACCCGGAAAAATCGAAATAAAGTTGCAGGGTATAGGCAAGGGCGCCGCACCAGGCCTCGAAAAAAGTAAGCCCGGCTCCGTTTGCCGCGGCAGTAAACACAGGGCTTGAATACAGTGCGACCTCGTCCGCTATTACGACTTTCTTAAAAAGTCCGATAGAAAATATAGAAAGGCCAACGACCATATCAGGGTATGAAAAACTGTACGGGGCCTTGCCTGCAAACTGCGGCAGCATCTCCTTGTGATGTACTATTGGGCCTGCTATGAGCTGCGGGAAAAAAGTCACAAACAGGCAGTAGTGCAGAAAGTTGTGCTCCCGCGTCTCGCCTCTGTAGGTGTCAGCGAGATAGGCAATTTGCTGGAACGTGAAAAAAGATATGGCAAGCGGCAGGATGATCGTATCAAGGTGATAAGACGTGTCCGCCGCTGCATTAACCGTATTTACGAAAAAATTAGCGTATTTAAAATAACCAAGCAGGGCGAGGTTTCCGGCAACACCGACAATAAGGGCGGACTTTCGGGACTTGCCGCTACCACCGGCCGAACTGCTTGCGGAGTTCATAAACACCCCTGCCGAGTAGTTAAATATCATGGAGCCGAGTATAAGTCCCAGGTATGCCGGGTTCCACCAGCCGTAGAAAAACAGCGACGCCCCCACGAGCCAGGCCACGGCCACGCGGTGGTGGCTCCTCCCTCCTATCATAAAAAAAACAAACAGCGTCAGGGGCAGGAATATGAATATGAAAAAATGTGAATTAAAAAGCATGGTTCACGAGATAATAACACCACGGGGGTTTTTTCAGCAAGGGTTTTTGTGGGGAGGATTTTTGTGTGGGGTACTAAATTTTCTTATAATCTGCATATATAACAAACAGCGTGTATACCATAGAGGAATAAATAGTAAATAAGTGTTTCTCTAATTTCTTACCAAACAATCCATCATTATGCGTATTATGTGAAAGAAAATTTCTAGTAAGATATGTGATTAGAAGGTGCTGACCACATTTTTTACTAGTTTTAAGTGCTGTGTTTTTTTGAATTTTCTTTAGTTTATCAATGTACTCACTTACACTTTTTGAATCACAATTTGAACCAGCGACTCTTTTCAAAGCATTAA
>CBDUXY010000067.1:0-13317 GCA_965371305.1 uncultured bacterium | reverse complement strand
GTCTGGATTTTTTGATAGAATTAAAAGTTTTTTGGTGTCCTCTACTAATTCGGGTGTTATTTTTTCCGCGGCCCATAAAGCGTGGTCCATAAAGAGATGTCCGACCCATATTTCAACCACTGCTCTGTGGGTGGATTCCAACACTCCTTCCAGTCCGACTACCGTTTGTTTTCTTATGCGGTTCTCGACACTTTTGAGGGTAAACCAGGCTACAATCAGGGCTGTTAAAAGCAATACCACGACACCTATTACATAGGCCGATCTCTTCAGTCCGGAGCCGGAGGCCGGTGAATTATCGAGTAAAGGGGTTTGGGGTTTATTGCCAGCGTTATTGTTGGATTTCATGTTAAGTAATTCCCCGTTGAATTTAAGATTCCCAAGCCTCTGAGTTTAAGGCAGCCGGAGTTTTTCTGTTGAGCATATTTACCCGCATGGTGAGCTTAAAGCCCCGCTGCCTGACTTTGCCCAACATAAACTTTAGAATATAAACCATTGTAGTTGGTAGAATCATAGATTATAGCATGTTTTTGTAACATTACAATGCAAAACAAACGAAACAGATGCTTTATGCTGCAGTTCCTTTTTTTATGTATCTTGTGTTACAAGAGGTTGCGCACGGCTTGAGCAGCCCGGTACGTTTATTGCGTTTAATAGTTCTAACAAGGGAGACTTAACAGGTTGTTTTTAGTCAAGTTTGCCCGCAGGGCGGGTTTAATGCCTGGTAACTTGGCTCAGGGGTTTTTTTGAATATGTTTCCTTTTGATACCGCGTAGCTTGGTTCAGGGATGGTTTGCCCGCAGGGCGGGTTTAATGCCGCGTAGAGGTTTATTGATTTTTGCAGGAAATTGGCAAAGACATTTTAACTACATACTTAACTTTGACAGGTCTGCTATCTGGAAGTAAAGGGACTTGACCGCGTTAAGCAGTTTAAGGCGGTTTATTCTTTGCGTCTCGTCGTCCACCATCACCATTACATCGTTGAAAAACGTATCGATAGAATTCTTTATAGAGGCGAGGGTTTCAAAGACCTTGTCGTAGTTGCCGTTGTCCAGGTTTTCCAATATAACAGGTGATATTTCGCGCGCGGTTTGCCAGAGGACTCTTTCCGCGTCGTCGGTAAAAAGTTCTTCCTGAGGAGCTCCAACAAGATCGGTACCTTTAAGGATATTCGCCACGCGCTTGAACGCGATTACAAGACTCTGGCACGACGGATGTTTCTTAAACCCTTCAAGGGCCTGCACGCGCTTGACGGCGTCTGTCATATCACTCCAGGCGACCGAGAGTACTGCGTCGATTGAATCGAATGAAAGGCCGCCGCTAAGGAGCTGGTTGCGAAGTCTTTCTTTAAAAAAGTCCATAATGTCGGTCTTTACTTCCTGGCGGGGCCTGGACAGTCTTGCTTCGAGATTGTCAAGTGCAGAGTCTACTGCGTCGTTAATGGGCAATCTAAAGTTGTTGTCTATTATAATGCGGATTATTCCAAGGGCGGAGCGCCTGAGGGCGTATGGGTCGGCAGTGCCGGTAGGTATCAGTCCGACGCCAAAACACCCGGCAATCGTATCGAGCTTGTCTGCGATACTCACTATGGAACTTGCGCCGGAGTGTGGGAGCTCGCTTCCTGCGGCAATTGGCATATAGTGTTCCTCGATGGCCTCGCATACTTCAGGCACCTCTCCTGCAAGTCTTGCGTATTCGCCCCCCATGATGCCCTGGAGCTTTGGAAACTCACCGACCATGCCGGAGACAAGGTCTGCCTTGGCAAGTCTTGCCGCACGCCCAAGCACGAACTTGTTATAGATAAGAGGGGTTACCGTGTCTTTTCTGATTGTTTTCGGGTCGTAATTATCCTTAAGCAGAAAATCCGACAGGTTCTCATGATCGCCAAGCGGGGCGGAAAAGTTAAGTTCGGAACCTATGAAAAACGCAAGGCGGGAAAACCTTTCCATCTTTTCATAAGACGTACCAAGCTTTGACTGGAATATGACTCCCTTGAGGTCTTCGACAAAATCGCTAAGTGGTGTCTTGACGTCGTTTTCAAAATAAAACTTTGCATCGTCAAGCCTTGCCTGCAGTACCCGCTCGTTGCCCTTTTTGACGACGTCCATGACCTTGGCTTCAGTGTTTGCAACGGTTATAAAGAAAGGAAGCAGCTTGCCTGTTTTGTCAACGACCGAGAAGTAGCGTTGGTGCTCGCGCATGGCGTTTATGATCACCTCGGCCGGGAGTTTTAGAAAGGCAGGATCAAACTCCCCCATGACAACCACCGGGTACTCGACCAGGTAAGTGACTTCATCTAAAAGCCCTGGGTCGGGGAGTAGGTTGCCACCGGCTTTTGCCGCCTCGGCTTCAAGCCCGTTGGTTATGATGGCCTTTCTCTCGGCAGGGTCGGCTATAACGCAGTGTTCCCGAAGTTTTTCCAAATATTCGCCGGCAGATTTTATGTTAATTTTATGACCAGCTTTTTTTGCATTCAAGAAACGATGGCCTTGCGTGGTTGCGCCGCTTTTTATATGGTCAAAGTCGAAGTTGACTACTTTGGAGCCGTACAGGGAAAGTATCCAGTGCAGGGGACGCGCAAAAGTTATGTTGCGGCTACCCCAGCGCATGACCTTTGGAAAGGCAATGGAGCAGGATACGGCCTGGAGTATTTCAGGTAATATTTCCCCTGTCTTCCTGCCCGTTACTTTTTTAACTGCTTGCAGGTATACTCCTTTGTCCGTCTTGAGTTCCGTGAGTTTATCCGGCTCAATCCCCTGTGAGCGTGCAAATCCGAGAAGCGCCTTTGTGGGGTTGCCGTCAGGGTCGTAAGCGGCTTTTTTATTGGGCCCTCTTGCGGTAATCGTAGCGTCAGGCTGCTTAACCGAAAGTCCACGAACAATAATCGTAAGCCTTCTTGGCGTACCGTAAGTTGTGACTTCGCTCCAGGAAAGGCGGTTTTGTTCAAGTTTTTTCCGGATAGATTGTTTAAGTCCCTTAAGCGCGGGCATGATAAAACCGGCAGGCAGTTCTTCCGAGCCAAGCTCAAGTATAAGGTCTTTTTCTTTTATGGTCATGTTACCTCCGGCAGTTAAAACAATTTACCAGAATCCTGGTTTATTTCAACCCCTATTATTGGCTTCAAGGCTCTTAAAACCCGCCGGGTTTGAAATACCTTGACCTGGGTCGTAGGTTCGTATATCGTGTTTTTTATGAAAGATTTCACAACCATTGTGCTTGCCGCGGGCAAGGGTACCAGGATGAAGTCCAAAAAACCGAAAGTCCTGCACAGCCTTTGCGGTAACCCCCTTATCTTTTATCCGCTTGAGGCGTTAAGGAAACTCGGGAGCAAAGACGTAACCGTTGTAGTCGGCTACGGGGCCCAGGAGGTGCAGGAGAACTTTGCCGGTACCGGCATGGATTTTTGTTTGCAAAAGGATCAACTTGGCACGGGCCACGCGGTAATGTGCGCCGTCAAGGGGCGCAAGAAGAAAAACCTTTTAAAAGATACGCTTATACTCTCGGGCGACGTGCCGCTGCTTAAAGAAAACACTCTCAAAGAACTTTTTAAGGTTCACCGCCGCCGCCAGGGCAAGTCCAAGAACAAGACTGAGAAAATCCAGGCCGTTACGTTATTATCTGTATTTCTTGCCGACCCGACCGGATATGGCAGAATTATAAGAGACATGGAAGGTAGGATTGAACGCATCGTAGAGCAAAAAGACCTTAAAGGCGACGAAGGCGACACCTGCGAGGTAAACACTGGAATCTATCTGTTTGATACCGAGTTCCTTCACGCTAATCTTAAAAAACTCGGCACAAAAAACGCGCAAAAGGAATATTATCTGCCCGACCTGGTCGCCCTTGCTTTTAAGCGTGGTCTTGGCGTGTCGTCCCTTACACATACGGACCCGGGCGAAGTCATGGGCGTGAATGACCGTGTCGAGCTTTCAAGGGCAAGTTCTATAATGCGCGAGCGTGTGTTGCGAGAACTCATGGCGGGTGGTACGACCTTGATAAACCCGTTTGCGACTTATATCGATTATGGCGTAAAGACGGGGCAGGATACGACAATATACCCAAACGTGCATCTTTCCGGCAACACCACCGTAGGCCGTGACTGCGTCATAGAAGAAGGGGTAAAGATTCATGACTCAAAGATAGGCAACGGAACGACCGTCAGGAGTTATTCGGTAATCGAATCGTCGGTTGTGGGTAAGGGAGCAACCGTAGGCCCTTTTGCAAGGCTCAGGCCAGGGGCGAAAATAAGCGACAACGCGCGTATAGGTAACTTCGTTGAGATTAAAAAATCAACAATCGGGCGGGGCAGCAAGGTTAACCACCTCTCATACATAGGGGACGCGGTGATAGGCAAAGACGTGAACATCGGAGCCGGTACGATTACGTGCAACTACGATGGGGTGAACAAACACCAGACCGTTATAAAAGACGGGGCGTTTATAGGAAGCGATTCGCAGTTTATTGCCCCGGTGACGGTCGGTAAAAACGCATACATTGGCTCCGGCTCGACCATCACAAAAGACGTGCCCCCGGACTCGCTTGCCCTTGCAAGGGCCGAACTGGTGATCTTAAAAGGCTGGGTAAAAGAGCGGGCGTCAGAAAAGAAAAAAGAGAAAAAAAATAACAAATAACCTCCTTTCATAATCTCCCGATAATCGTTATAATAGTTTTTTTTAGTTCTTTAATTAATTGGAGTTTTTACTAATCCAAATTTTACAGGAACATCATGGTAAATAAATAACATGTGTGGAATAGTCGGATATATAGGGCCAAGTGAGGCCGAAGAGGTAATACTTGAGGGGCTTAAGCGTCTTGAGTACCGGGGGTATGATTCTTCCGGTATTGCCGTACTTGACCAAGAGGGTAAAATCAACCTCCAGAGGTGTGAAGGCAAGATTGCAGGACTTATCGGCAAACTCAATAAAAAACACTTAAAGGGCAAGGTCGGAGTGGGGCACACGCGCTGGGCAACACACGGGCGGCCGAGCGAGGTCAATGCGCACCCGCACATTGAGGGCGATATTGCACTTGTGCATAACGGGATAATTGAAAACTACCTGACCCTTAGAGAAGGTCTTTTAAAGCAGGGCGCAAAGTTTAAGTCCGAGACCGACACGGAGATACTGGCGCACCTTATAAGCCGTGAAGTCAGGAAAGGCAAGAAACTTACTGCCGCAGTGAGAGCCGCGTTAAAGCGTGTTCAGGGCACTTACGCCATTGCGGTTATGAGTGTTAAAGAGCCTGGTGTGTTGGTCGGGGCAAGGAAGGAGTGCCCTCTGGTGGTCGGGCTTGGTTCCGGGGAGAATATTATTTCCTCAGACGTTACCGCCATGCTCGATATTACGCGGGAGGCGGTTTTTCTTGACGACGGAGAGGTGGTTACGGTAACAAAGGATAAAGTAACAGTCAAGACCCTGGCAGGCAAGTCTGTTGCGAAAACGAAAAGACATATTGAGTGGAGCCCTGTAATGGCAGAGAAGGGCGGGTATCGCCACTTCATGTTAAAGGAAATATTCGAGCAGCCGCGCGCCATTACCGATACTTTTCGCGGTCAGGTGATGGAGGAGCGAGGCGACATATTTTTTAATGAGTTTAATATAGACGTTTCCGGGATTAAACGTATTTATATTATTGCCTGCGGCACGTCCTGGCACGCAGCCCTTGTCGGCAAGTTTCAGATTGAAGAACTCTCAGGTATTCCAACGGAAGTAGACCTTGCAAGCGAGTTCCGCTACAGAAACCCGCTTGTTGGTAAAGACACGCTTGTTATAGCAATCAGCCAGTCAGGCGAGACCGCCGACACCCTTGCGGCCCTGAAAGAGGCAAAAAAGCAAAAGGCCCCGACAATCGCCCTGTGCAACGTCGTAGAAAGCTCGCTTGCTCGCGTGGCCGGGTGGACTCTTTACACCCACGCGGGGCCTGAGATAGGGGTTGCCTCGACAAAGGCCTTTACAACGCAGCTTACGGCCCTCTATATGCTTGCGATATATTTTGGCAGACGAATGAAAAAGGTAAACAAGAAATACGGCGTCGAACTGATTAAAGAACTGCTAAAAATCCCGCACATACTTGAGACCATACTTGCCCCTCAAGTTGAAGAAGGAATAAAAAAAATAGCAAAAAAGTATTTTCACTGCGCTGACTTTCTCTATCTCGGACGTGGCATAAATTATCCTATTGCCCTTGAAGGCGCGCTTAAGTTAAAGGAAATATCTTACATACATGCGGAGGGATATCCCGCAGGAGAGATGAAACACGGCCCGATCGCCCTTATAGACGAGGACATGCCGGTTCTTGTGCTTGCTCCTAAAGACGCGCACTATCCTAAGATACTCGGCAACATGCAAGAAGTTGGGGCGCGGGAGGGTAAGGTTATAGCCATTATTAGCGAGGGCTGTAAAGAGGCCAGACGTATTGCCGACGATACGGTCTCGGTTCCCGACGTGTCGCAGCTCCTGTGGCCAATTGTAATGACTGTACCGCTTCAGTTGCTTGCCTATCACATAGCAGTGTTAAAGGGCACGGACGTTGACCAGCCGAGAAACCTGGCTAAAAGTGTTACGGTGGAATAATGTGCCGTATCTATTTTTAAGCTGTTGCGTTTTTTAGTTTCTTATGTGTCAGAATTAAAAAAAACTAAAAATGTTACGGTGGTATGGCTTGTCGAATTGCTTTGCCGGTTCTTTAATCCTCTTATGTGCCGGGAATTGGAAAACCAAAAATTAAAAAAACATATTACATTAATTTGAAAAAATGAATGAATCCGCTTCTGTTTTAATTCCTCTGATGGTTTTTGCTTACCTGCTTGGTTCTGTTCCGAGCGGCGTGCTCGTAGCAAAGATTTTCGGTGCAAAAGATCCGCGAGATGCAGGGAGCGGCAATATCGGGGCAACGAACGTTTCCCGTAGTGCCGGCAAGACTGCCGGCATTGTAACGCTTGTGCTCGACATCTTAAAGGGTGCGGTGCCGACACTCGTTGCCCTTTATGTGGTAAGTGACGACAGTGTTGCCGTAAGCCTGACTGCCCTGTCGGCCTTTACTGGCCATCTGTATCCGGTATTCCTAAAGTTCAAAGGCGGCAAAGGCGTTGCAACGGCATGCGGAATTTTTCTTGTACTCTCGCCTGTGATACTTTTTATAAGCCTTGGTGTTTTTATTGTGCTTGTTGCCCTGACCCGCTACGTGTCGGTCGGGTCGATTGCTGCTGTTATCTCCATTCCTGTCATGTATTTTCTGTATGACAAAACTTACTTTCTGCTTGGTGTTGCCGTTGCCATTCTGGCCACGCGTAAACACGCAGGCAACATAGACCGGCTTATAAAAGGTACTGAGAACAGGTTCGGGAAGAAAAAGAGTAAAGCGGGTTAGGGGGAGTGGGGGTACGGGGACGCACCGAAACATATGGACGTTAGCGCCTGCCTTCTACTGCCTCTCTGGCAAGCCAAACCTTTTTACATAAGCAGGCCATATTTGTTGGAACATTTTTTTTGCAAAATCCTCGGCAAAGGGTTCTGATTCCTGGTTTAATTTCATGAGTTCGTCGTTTTGATGGTTGAATTGCTGAATGTGGTGACCAAGTTCGTGCAGGAATGTGTTTAAGAGCATAAACGCTTTTGCTTGTGACTCGGTAAAATAGCAGCCCCACTCTGTATATTTTCCCCTGCCACTTGGGTCTTTTTTTTGTTTCTTTTCATAGGTAAGTCCGAAGTTGTCAAATATCCACGTGTGTTTATGAAAAAAATCCTCGGATATATCCACCCACATATCTTCTTCCCACGCACAAAGGTATATTATGCCGGTATCTTCGTAGCTGTAGTGTCGGTACACCCCATACAGGCATTCTTCACCACGGGCAATGACAATTGATTCTATGCCTTCGCTGTATTTGTGCCACTCAGGGATAATGTCGATAAAGTCGTGAATATCTTTTTTCTTGAGCACATGCGTGTAGCCCTTGCCAGGCCTTTCACGGTCCACTACGTAGCCAAGGGTCGCGGTCTTAGTGTGGTTATTCTTTTTTTTAACCGTACCGTTAACGACCTTTGGTGCGGTTTTTCTATTGTATGAGCGTACCATTGTTTCTACCTGTAACTTATTGATTGCGAAACGAATATTAAAGGTCTAAGAATAGTTGATTTAAGCGTGTTTGTCAATCCAGTGCTTTGGTGAGTGTTCTGGCGGATGCTTTGGCAAGTGTTCAGGCAGGTAAAAGCCCTCGCTTGACTATCCCCCCTCTAAAAACATAACATTCGTCACTTTTCTTGACCCAGGTCATTTATTTAATACAGGTTTAGTCTTATACTGTATTTAAATGCGAGGAAGTTTTAGAAAGGTCAAGGCCTGTCACCCGAAACAAGGAGGTTATTATGAGCAACAGAGATAGGTACACAGAGCAGCATGAACGTATATTAATCCCTGCAAAAGAGATACTTGTTGTTTTAGATTCGCACAAGCTTGAGGGAAACGAGTCCAAGGTAAGGCGGCTGTTGTCTATGCTTGCAGGCAGGCTTAAGATTCATCTTGTGATAGAAGACAAATCGGTTTATCCGGCCTTATTGAATGATTCTGATGTGCATGTAAGGGGCGTGGCAAGGAAATTTAAGGACGAAATGGGCAATATTGCTGAGGTTTTTAATAATTACCTTGCACGGTGGAATTCGGAATTAAAAATAAAAGCGTCCAGAGATGCATTTACAAACGAAACAAGAGCACTCTTTGCTGCACTTGTCTCCAGAATTTCCAGAGAAGATGAAGAGCTTTATCCCCTGGTAGCTTGAAGACAAATCAGGGCTTGTGAATTAAATTTAGATGGAAATAAAAAGAATGGATGGCAAAGTGGCTGCCTTTTTTATTGTATAGAGGCTTTTTTTACATATTTATCGGCGTGCGTACCCCAGAGAGCTCAAACCCACGCATGACTATCAAAATCACATCTCGCGAACTGCTCACAAAAAAATATAACATTTGTCACTTTTCTTGACCTATGTCATTTTTTTAATACTGGACATGTTTTATACTTTAGTCATAGGCTGGGAAATTTATTAAAAGATAAAACTTGTCACCTGAACCAAGGAGGTTGTTATGAGCAACATAGATAGATACGCAGAGCAGCATGAACGTATATTAACCCCGGCAAGAGACATACTTGCTATCCTGGACTCAGGTAATCTTGCGGAAAACGAGTACGCGGTAGGGCAACTTTTATCAGGACTTGCAGGCAGGCTTAAATTGCATCTTGCGGTGGAAGACAAGTCGGTTTACCCGGCCTTGTTGAATAACCCTGATGAACATGTAAGGATCGTGGCAAGAAAATTTAAGGACGAGGTGGGCGATATTTATGTGGTTTTTAATGAGTACTTTAAAAAATGGAGTTCGTCAGCAAAGATAGAATCGTCCAGAGACGCCTTTACAAGAGAAACAAGAGAACTCTTTGAAGCGCTCATGGATAGAATCACAAAAGAAGATAAAGAGCTTTATCCCCTGCTTGCATGAAATGGCTGCAAGAAGGTAAGTCAAGACTTATGAGCAAGATTTAAGTGAAGGAGTTTGTCGTGAGTCATAAAAGCAGGTACACAGAGCAGCATGAGCGAATATTAATCCCTGTAAAAGACATTCTTACTATTTTAGATTCAGGCGGTCTTAAGGACAACGAACAAAAGGTAAGTGGGCTTTTATCCGTTTTTGCAAGCAGGCTTAAGCTGCATCTTAAGACGGAAGATAATACCATTTATCCGGCTTTATTGAACCATTCCGATGAGAAAGTAAGGGCCGTGGCAAAAAAATTTAAGGTTGAAATGGGGAGTATTTCTAAGATTTTTGATAATTATATTACAAGATGGGATACACATGTAGAGATAAGGGCGTGCAGAGAAGTTTTTACAAAAGAAACAAGGGAGTTTTTTGCAGCGCTTGCTGATAGAATCACAAAAGAAGATAATGAGCTTTATCCTCTTGTTACCTGAAGGGAAATCAGGGCTTGTAAATGGAACTTAAAAAGAGAACAAAAAAAGGCGACCAGAAGGTCGCTTTTTTTAATTGGATGGGCAAAAAATAGCTATACTGATTTGAGCTATAATTGTTGATTGTCTGCTATTTAGATTAATGCAATATTTCTGTTGAATGGATTAGTATAGGTAGGAGCAAGTTTTTTAATCCTTATCGTTTTTTGGAGAAATTGAATATCGTGACTTACATCCGAAAACACTGGCGCGGAGAATTATCACTTGTAAGGTCATTCTGGATCAATTTTGTTTTAGTGAAAGCTGCTTTTATATTATTATATATAGGCGTAATGAGCGTGCTTTCATCTATTGCAATGCACGAATTGTTTTCAAGAGCTTTTTCTTACTTTGAATTAGGAATTATAGTTCCATGGCAACTTGTCGGTTTATGGCGCTGTAGTAATAACCATGTGTCAAAAACCGGTAAACATTTTTGGGCTCGCCTGGTTCAGGTGATTGTACTCCTTCAAATTCCCCTTATTGCATTTACAATTTCTATGTGGCTTAATAGATAATACAAAAATTCTGCTACATCTTTATCGGCGCATGCACCCCGAGCAGTTCAAGCCCGCGCCTGACCACGGTCGCAACCGTTTTGCAAAGAAGCAGCCTGCCCTGGGTAAGCTCAGTGTCGTCCGTCACAACCCGGTTACGGTTATAATACGGGTGGAAAAGCCCTGCAAGGTCCTGAAGATAGAACGCAACCCTGTGTGGCTCCATTGAAACGGCCGCTTTTTCTATTACCTCGGTAAAATCTCCCAGGAGTTTTATAAGTCCTATTTCGTCTTTAAGTTCAAGTTTTTTTAGTATTGCCGGGGTTGGTTCTGTCGGTACATGAAAACCTTTTTCCGCTGCAAAGTTAATGATGCTGTGAATCCTTGCGTGACAGTATTGAACGTAATAGACCGGGTTTTCAGGGGCGTTTTTCTTTGCCACTTCAAGGTCGAATTCAAGTTGTGCGTCGCTCTTGCGCATAAGGAAGTTAAAGCGGCATGCGTCGCTCCCCACCTCATCCATTACCTCCCGAAGCGTTATAAATTCCCCCGCCCTGGTGCTCATGGCAACGGGTTCGCCGTCGCGCAACAGGCTTACAAGCTGGATGAAAATAATCTTAAGCGCGTCGTCGTCCTGTCCAAGGGCCGAGAAAAGGGCTTTTACCCTTGCCTTGTAACCGTGGTGGTCTGCTCCCCATATATCTATAATGGTGTCGAAGCCGCGTTCTAATTTGTCGCTGTGATAAGCAACGTCTGCAGCGAAATAAGTAAGAGAGCCGTCGGATTTTCTGAGCACCCGGTCCTTGTCGTCGCCGTAAGCGGTCGTCCTGAACCACACGGCCCCGTCCTCGTCGCAAACGTGTCCGCCTTGCCTTAACCGGTTAATGGTCTTTTCAATAAGGTTTTTTTCATGCAGGGTCTTTTCGCTGAACCATACGTCAAAGCCAATACCGAAGTCAGAGAGGTCTTCCGTTATGCCCTCCATTATGGAGTCCTTTGCAAACTCGGTGAACGTGCCGACACAGTTTTCTATTGATTCGTCTTTAAACTTCTCACCGTTTATGGTCAGGAATTCACGAGCTATGTCTTTTATGTATTCGCCCTGGTAGTGGTCGTCGGGGAATTTGTCGCCTGAGCCGAGCTGCTCAAGGTAGCGGTAATAAAGCGAGCGACCAAGGGTTGCCATCTGATTACCGACGTCGTTTATATAATATTCTCTTGTTACGTCAAACCCGGCCGTGTCAAGTATGTTGGCAAGGGTGTCCCCGACCGCCGCGCCCCGGCCGTGCCCTATGTGGAGCGGGCCTGTTGGGTTGGCGCTTACGAACTCGACCTGGACTTTTTTCCCCTGGCCGATTTCAAGAGAGCCGTAGTCGTCACCTTTTTTTACTATTGCTTCGAGCAGAGTTGACCAGTACGAGCTTTCAAGAAAAATGTTTATAAACCCCGGCCCTGCTGTTTCGCATTTTTCAACGAGTGGGCAGGAGGCGATTTTCGGTATCAGCACGGTTGCAATGTCTCTTGGAGCGATGCCTTCCTTCTTACCGAGGATCATGGCGATGTTGGTTGAAAAATCCCCGAACTCCTCGCGCTTTGGAACTTCAAGAATTACAGGCAGGACGCTGTTGCCGGGACTACCCGGCACACTTCCTTCTGCCACCGCCTCTTCAAGCGCTTCTTTGATTATTTCTTTAAGCCGTACTCTCATGACCGTTTTATTCCTTTTTAGGCTATTCCTTTATAGGTCTCGGGCCTTCTGCCCTTTAAAAACTCCCATACGTTTCTTGCTTCACTTACGTCGTGAAGGTTCATCTCGGCAAGCACGATGCCTTCTGTTTCTCCTGCCGGTTTAATAAGGTAGTCGCCGTCAGGGCGGACGCAAAAGCTTCCGCCGTAGAATTTTTGCTTTTCTTCGCCGCCGACTCTGTTTACTCTGAACATGAACAGGCCGTTTGCGTGAGCCGTGGCGGCAATGGCCCGCTCCCATTTGGGACGCGAGTGGGCAAAGGCCGATGCGGTCGGCGCGAATATTATCTCCGCTCCACCAAGGGCAAGCAGTCTTGCCCCTTCCGGGTAAAACACGTCCCAGCAAAGTTGTATGCCGATTTTAGCTACAGGTGTAACAATAACCGGAAAGCCAAGGTCGCCGGGCTTGAAGTAGGTGCGTTCCTCCCACAGAGGGATCTGTGGGATGTGTATTTTTCTGTATCTTCCAAGCGTCTCACCATCAGGGCCGATTACAAAGGCTGTGTTAAAATAATCGCCGTCGGATTCTTCGTCCTTTTCAAACACAGGGGCAATGATCGTGACCTTGTTTTTCACGGCAGCCTCACGCACGGCAGTCACAGATGGCCCGTCTTCGGTTTCTGCAAACTCAAACCCGGCGTTGTCTATTTTTGCCGGAAACCACGGGGCGTGAAATAACTGTGGCAGGCACACGATTTGCGCACCCTTCCGGGCTGCGACTGATATTAAATTTGCTGCGCACGTAAGGGTTTTTGCGCGGTCTGCTTCGGGCGCAAGTTGCACCCCGGCGGCCTTTACTGTTTTGCTCATAGTTGGTTCAATTCCTCAAAGCCCACTTTTCGTACCTGTGTGGAACAAAGTGGCTTAACACGACCCGTCTATAGTCTGGTGAGCGGCGGTTTGTTGACCCGCATGGCGGGTTTGATGCCCCGCAGCCTGGCTCAGATGTCTTTATCAACATACCACCTTTTTATACCCCGCAGCTTGCGGCGGTTTGTTGACCCGCATGGCGGGTTTGATGTCTCGCAGCCTGGCTCAGATGTCTTTATCAACATACCACCTTTTTATACCCCGCAGCT
>CBDUXY010000066.1:0-13318 GCA_965371305.1 uncultured bacterium | reverse complement strand
TTTAGTAAACTATAAAAAAGAAAAAACCAAAGGAGATACAAGAATGTCAGATAGAGGATCTATTGGAGGAGGACATCCCGGACACGCAAGCGACCCCAAAGGAGGTCATGGAGCAGGACACGGAGGAGGTCATGGCGGTGGTCATCCCGGAGGTCACGGCAGTGGTCGTCCTGTCGCAGCGGACGGTAAAAAAATATGGACCCCAAGGCTTATCGCGTGGGAGCTTACCCGCTCGTGCAACCTTGACTGTATTCATTGCCGGGCTGCCGCGCGTTTTGGCCCGTACGACAACGAACTTACAACCGAGGAGTGTATAAAGTTCCTTGACGACGTAAAGAGTTTTTCAAACCCGATCATGATCATGACCGGCGGTGAGCCGATGCTGCGTGACGATATATGGGAGATAGCCCAGCACGGAACCGACATAGGGCTTCGCATGGTTATGGCCCCGTGCGGGTTTCTTATTACAGAGCAAACAGCGCAGCAGATCATGGACGTTGGTATAAAAAGGGTCAGCTTCTCAATAGACGGGGCTACGGCAAAGAGCCACGACGAATTCCGCCGCGTACCGGGTGCGTTTGCAAGCGTTATGACGGCAATCGAGAGCTGCAACAAGGTCGGGCTTGAGTTTCAGGTAAACACCACTGTTTCAAAACATAACCTGCATGAGCTTAAGGATATACTTGATATGGTAATAAAACTCGGGGCAAAGGCGCACCATCCGTTCCTTCTGGTTCCGACAGGCAGGGGGGCTGATCTGAAAGATATGGAGATATCGCCTGAGGACTACGAAAAAACACTTAAGTGGTTTTATGATATGCGTACAGAGGTGCCGATTCAGTTTAAACCGACCTGTGCGCCTCATTATTACAGGATATTCCGTCAGGGCGAGAAGGAAAAAGGCATTACGGTTACGCCTGAGACGCACGGGCTTGACGCCATGAGCAAGGGTTGTATGGGAGGGCAGAGTTTTGCCTTTGTCTCTCACGTCGGCAAGGTGCAGATTTGCGGCTTTCTTGATGAAGAGTGCGGCGACGTTCGCGTTGAGCCTTTCTCGAAGATTTGGGACACGTCCAAGGTCTTTCAGGAGATGCGCGCGTGGGACGACTATAACGGCCGGTGCGGGTACTGTGAGTACAAGAGCGTTTGCGGCGGGTGTCGCGCACGTGCTTTTGCATTTACAGGCGACTATATGGACGAAGAGCCGTTTTGCACGTATCAGCCAAGCGACGCTGCAAAGGAAGCCAACGAGCGCAAGAAGGCAAAAAGGAAAAAGGCCTCTGGCGAGTAAGGTTTTTATTTTAGCCTGTTTGTCTTTTGTATGGCTTTAAATTGATTTATGATTTTTTGCTCCACCCTGCAAGTTTTTAACAGGCTTGCAGGGTGGGATTATACCTGTAATAAACTCTTCCGGCGCAAGCATTTTAATAAGCTTATGCAGGTGAATTTTTAAAATTTAAAATTTTTTGTTGTTGTGACATGAAAATACTTGAATACAAAACAGTTGAGCTGAGCATTGTTACTGACCATGACATTGAAGAGGCCATTAATAAAACGGTCAGGAAGGGCGGCTGGACCCTTGACGGCATACACTTTGCCATGCGCGATTCGTCAAAGCGTCCTGCCATGGCCTTTATACTTTTTACCAGACAGGCGGAAGTCCCTGACGAAGACCCTGACGAAGACACAGACGAAAATGCGCCGCCGGTAATTAATTAACTTTCAGGTCAGCCACTCCATATCAGGTGTTTAATTATGCCGGACAAAGACAATAAAGACGACAATAATAAAGAAGAACAGAATTCAGCCGGGCAGTCCCCGGCCCTGCCTGTTGAACACACCCCGGAACACACCCCGGAACATAACCCGGAACATACCCGGGAACAAACCCCTGAAGAAACTACCACTGAAACACAGCAAGAAGCTACTGGCGAAACCACAGATTCTGATGACTGGCAACAAAATATCAGCCATGAAAAGCCTGACTATATCGTGCGCTATATTGCAAAGGCCGTGGACTTTCTGATTGCCGGGGCCTTGATAGAATGGTTCCATTATATTGGCCCTGTTGCCGCGATTATTTACCTGCTTGCTGCGGACGGACTTAGCTTTGGAAGTGTCGGGGGAAGCATTGGCAAGAAAATCACCGGGCTTAAAGTTGTCGCTCCTACCAGAGGTAGCGTGCCGTGCGACTTTCGCGAGTCAGCCGTCAGGAACGCGCTGTTTGCTATTTTAGTTGTTCTCTATGTGGTTATCGGGGCCGTTCCCTATATTGGCAAGTTGATTGTTTTTATTGTGGCCTTTACCGTTATCCTTGCCGAGGCGATTATAATCTACCAGGATACCCTCGGCCTTCGTTTTGGCGACAGAGTGGCCCGGACCATGGTGGTTAAGCGGTAGGGGGGAGTTTTGTTAGTTTGATTGAGGAACAAACCCCAGTCATAATGATTGGTGTTAAACCCCCTCTCCCCTGGTGGGAGAGGGTTGGGGTGAGGGGGATGGTTTCGGCGCGGGGACGCACCGAAACATCCGAAATTCTATTTTAGGCTTTTTGCGTTGGCTTAATTAGTCTTGTTATACCAATGTTTTTCCATAAATCTTTTTGTTGTGATAATCAATATAGTCCTTTCCGATTCCTTCCAGAGTGGTTTCGTTCAATTCTATAGCTCCATAGTCCAATCGAACGTGGTCGTTTGGGCAAACACAAAGAATATTGCTACGAACGTCCGGACCATTATGGGGTTTACCCAAAGGTCTGATATGATGTGCTTCGGCATATGGAGTATTATCTTTGAGTTTGAATGTCTCTTTGCATATCTGACATTGATATTGGTGTGAATCTTTAACGCTTCGAGCCAGCGCAGTGTCCCTGAGAATACGGTATGTTTCTTGTTTCATTCGTTCAGGCTTGCTTGGATTTTCTTCAATGTCTATGGCAAGTGGGGTGTGTTTTTCTGTTAATATAGGTGAGCCTTGATCTGACTTGGATGGCGATGGGATTAACCTAAAAGTATTTCCGGTTTTCTCAAAATGAGCTGTTCTACCATATTGTTTATACTTACTGTAGCCTGGACAATGCATCTGTATTACTTGATGAGCTGAACCTTTGTAATTTAGCCAATCTTTGTAGCGGGAGTAATCACCGTTCCTATTTTCTGTGAGTTGCTTCAATATTTTATCCCATGTGGCTTCTCCACCGAGGTCTTCGAGTGCTTCTTTGACTTGAGCTAATGTTACTGACCCAGCATTGTTCATTAGATTCTCCATTATGCATTTATATATAACCTCACAGCCTCGCAATCACCCCCTTATTAACGGCTTCTACTTTTTCCTTATCATAAAGCAGCTCGACAAGTTTAAAAGCAAATTCCATTGCCGTGCCAGGGGACTGGCTTGTGACAAGGTTTTTGTCAATCACAACCCGGTCGTGTATTACGGTTGCGCCGGAGAGTTTATCTTTTACACCCGGGTGGCACGTAACGGTCCTGCCGTCGAGCAACCCCGCATCGGCTAAAACAACAGGGGCCGCGCATATTGCCGCCATGAGTCCGTCTCTGTGTAATTGCTTCCGGCAGAGGTCTTTAACCCGCTCATCATTTCTCAACACCTCTGTTCCGCCTGCCCCTCCGGGCAGTATGATGATGTCGTAGTCGTCTTTAGCAGCTTTATTCAGCGTTGTGTCGGCAAGCACCATTATCCTGTTCCTCCCTTCTATGGGCGTGACGTCGCTTGCAGGTGTTCCGGCCATTACGACTTCTACTCCGGCGCGCCGTAATATGTCCACTACAGTGAGGGCCTCGACCTCTTCAAAGCCAGGGGCAATCGGTATCAGAGCTTTCATATTTTTTGTTCCTCCGTGAGTAAAGTTTTTTATCTTTTCGTATGTTTCTATTATAATGCCGCCTGTGTGTTTGTCAAACATTGAGAACACTGGTGTTGTGCTTGACATTAAGGGTAAAAGCGTTAAAATTAAAGGATTAACGTCTTATCATTTTATCCTTAATACGGGAGAATACATGCAAGAGAGAATAATGGAAGTTGTACCCGGCCTGGAGGGAATACCTGCCGCCGATTCCTCCATAAGTTTTATTGACGGAGAAAAAGGCATACTCGAATACCGTGGTATTTCAATTGAGGAGCTTGCGGCAAAAAGCACGTTCCTTGAGGTGGCGTATTTGCTGATAATGGGCAAGCTTCCGACGGCCGACGAACTCATGAGTTTCAGAGACGACGTTACCATGCATACAAGGCTTAAGCTCAAGATCCTGAGGATGATGGAGCTTATGCCTGAGACAGGGCATCCCATGGACTTTTTGCAGGTCGTGGTGTCTGCCATGGGTATGTATTACCCCGCGCGTAATACGCTTGATAAAAACGTACGTTACTGGTCTGTTGTGCGGCTTATAGCAAAGATGCCTACCATAGTTGCGGCATGTCACCGGCTGAGGCACGGAGACGCGCCGATTGCCCCGCGAAACGACCTTTCTTTTGCAGGAAATTTTTACTACATGCTTTTTGAAAAAGACCCGCCGCCGTTTGTGGAAAAGATGCTTGATGTGATACTTACGCTGCATGCGGACCATACGATGAACGCCTCAACGTTTAGCGCCCGTGTTGTCGGCTCGACCCTCGCAGACCCTTATACGATTGTGTCTTCTGCTATAGGCACTCTTTCCGGACCTCTGCACGGAGGGGCCAATGAACAGGTCGTTCACATGATTTACGAGATAGGCGAGGTGGAAAACGCCCGCGCTTATATAGAAAAAAAGATAGAGAAAAAGGAAAAAATAATGGGGGTCGGGCACAGGGTGTATAAGACGAAAGACCCGAGAGCCGCAATACTTCAGGAGTACGCAAGGAGGCTTGGCGAGTTGCACACGACCGAGTCTGATAAGATGCTTAAAATTGCGGAAGAGATCGAAAAGGTCGTGGATGAGAAACTATCGGCAAAGAGGCTTTATCCAAACGTTGATTTTTACTCAGGCGTGGTGTTCAGGGAGCTTGGCATCCCGACTGAGCTTTTTACACCGATATTCGCAATCGGGCGCGTTGCCGGGTGGCTTGCTCATTGGCTTGAACAGCTTAATACGAACAGGATTTTCCGCCCCTCACAGAACTATACCGGAGGCAATGGGCTTAGATATATTCCGCTTGGACAAAGGAAGTAGAAGTGTCTGGATGGGGTGTGTCAGGGCGGCTTCGGGCAGGGGGGGTGATTATGGCGCGTAGAGACCCTGGCCGGAATTTGCCGGATTGTTAACGTTACTTTTTTTCTGTTTGTCATAAACAACATGTAAAGCGCCGGATCTTTGGCGCGGGCGCGCTTTGCAACAAACAAGTGAGAACGGTTAAATGTATAAGTTCCTTGTAGATCTTGTCAGGCCAATTCTTCCGGACTTGTCCCTGCCGGTTGTGATTTTGATAATCGCAGGCATAATTGTGGTGTTTCTGGTTTTTAACAGGGTTATGGCCGGGAGGAAGTGAAAAGTGCTGCGCACGGCGAATGATGTACCGTGACCTGAGTCTTGTCGAAGCCTGTCCTGAGCTTGACGAAGGGCCTGTGGTGAGCTTTAAGGGAGGGGAAGTTACAATCCTGGATTTCCGCTTTCGTGAGAATGACAATACTAAAGGGTTTGTTCTATTCCTTGTCTTCGTTTTGGGTGGTGTCTTCTGCTTTGGGTGTCTCTTCGCCCGTTGGTTCGCTTGAGACGACTTTGTTTTTCCCGGACACTTTGGCCTTGTACATTGCCTGGTCTGCTGCTTGGACCAACTCCGCAGCATTTTCAACCTTTATAAGCGGGAAAGTTGCGACCCCGACGCTTATGGTTGCGGCCTTGCCGTCCATGAAGTCATACGTGGTCTGTTCAGCGCTTTCTCTGACCCTTTCGGCAAGGATCAGGGCGTCCTCGGCAGATGTGTCAGGGAGCACAATGACGAACTCCTCACCGCCGTATCTTGCCGGAATATCTTCTTTTCTAACCGACTCTTTGAATGTGGCAGCCATGCCCCTTAGTACGTCGTCTCCCTTGTCATGTCCGTACGTGTCGTTAACCAACTTGAAGTTATCTATGTCGGACAGTATTACCGAGAGCGAATGTCCGTGCCTCACAGCGCGTGACCACTCTTCTTCGAGCCTCGAGTTCATGTACCGGCGGTTGTAGAGTTTTGTAAGCGGGTCTTTTATGGATAGTTCATGTATCTTGTGGTGCATTATGGCGTTATCAAGCGCGATGGATATCTGATTTGCCAGATATTCAAAGAGCATTTTTTCTTCTTCCCTGAACTCCACGGAGCTTCCAAGCAGGAGTACGCCAAGCACCTTGTCCTGATGGATGAGCGGGACGTAGGCGGCTTGTGCAGGCACGGCCTGGGTGAACCCAAGCTCCATCATCGCCTCTTCAGCGCCTTTCGGAGGCGCTACTACAAAGGTCGTTCTTTCGGTTGCCGCACGTCCGGGATAACCCTCGCTCATTTTAAGCAAGGGTAAATCTGCTTTTGTTCCGTAACTAACGACCGGGCGGAGTTCTGTTTCGTCCTCTTCAAGGTAGATAACGCCCATTGAGGATTCGGTGACTTCCATTACCACCCTGAGTATGTTTTCAAGCAGCTCTTTCAGGTCAAGCGTGCTCATGAGGAGCTTTGCGACTTCATAGTGTTTCTTGAGTCTTTCCTCGCGCTCTTTAATGCCCCTTGCCATCGTGTTGAACCCGTGGCCGAGTTGTTCGAACTCATCGCCTGTCTCAAGCACCACGGTGCTGTCTATCTCCCCTGCCCCGACGGCTTCCATTGCTGCAACAAGCGTGTTTATCGGTTTGTTTATGTCGTTCCTGACAAAGTAGGTGGAGATAAGGGCTATGACGCCGGCTATGATGGCGCTCACAAGAAGTGCCATGCCAATGAGTTTCAATACTATGATGTTTATTCGTTTTGTTGGTTGGCTTACGCCAAGCGTAGCTATGATCCTGTCTTTGCTGTCTTTTATGGGCACTGACGCTATAAGGTTGTCTTTGCCGTCGATATTTATTATTCCATCGTAGGACCTGCCCAGAGACAATTCCTGTTTCCATTCCTCAGGTATACGTGTGCCTATGGACCAGGTACTCCTGGGCTCGCTTGAAGTGGCGTGCAGCAGTGCGGACTCAGGCGTTTCACCGGCAAAGAGCGCCACCTCGGCGCCAAGGCGGTCATAGACCGTGTTGCCGAGCCAGGTATCTCCTGTCAGAAGTATGCCTGCCACGATTGCTCCGCCCCCGTTCACAGGGGAGATGACAAACTGCATGACCCCGGTATCTTCAACGCGCTTGGTAAGTGACGGATTTTCCCTGGCCAGAAATTCCTTGGTGACGAGTTCGGTGGTGAAGACGGTATCTCCGGAAGAGATGGCTCTTGACAGGGCAGTGCCTATTTTTACTATGTCGCCGCCTTTTTTGGCGCCCCCCCTGGCAATCACACGTTGTTTGCTGTCTACTGCAATCCAGATGTCAACGAAGTTGTTTGCATTGCCGAGGTCAAGCAAGAGTGTTTGCAGTTGTTTTGAGTCTTTTTTTGCAAAACTCTGCCGGACGTTTGTGTGAGCGACTGCCCGGATAAGTACGTTTTCCAGCAAAACAGGCCGCTGGCGGTAGTTCTCCTTTGCAGCCGAGAGGTTTGCTCTGACCGAAGTAAGGGCTTCTTTGCTCAGAGTGTCGTTGAATGAGAAATACAGGAGTGTGAGCAGGCAGATTATAGGAATCCAGAAAACTGCCGTTAGTGCGCCAAGGGTCTTGATGCCTACACTGAGTCTTGGTCTTGTAAGATGCAATTCGTACCTCTTTGGTGGGGGCATAGTGTATTAACCAGGTTATAGGTGGACAATCATTCTACCCCACCGCGCGTCATTGCTGGTCGTAGCCCTGAAAACTTCTCTTAAGATAACGGTAACTGCGGGCGCAGTGTGACCCCTTTTTAAATGGACATACTTAATGCCTATATGTTAAAGTCAATATCCTGTTTTGTCAAGGGTTTAAAGTGTAATTTTTGTAATTATTATAACAGCTCCGGCATGGGTAAAGCGCCCGGCAGCCAGGTCCGCTTTGACGGATTTACACATTTAATAAATTAGACTTTATCCGTAATGATGTTTGTAAGAGGCCTCTAAAGCAGGTATAATATTTAGTTAGTTTTGTTTGTCTGTCATACGGGATTAAAAACTTTAATTAAAAGGTTTGTAATAATAATGAAAACAACGTTGGAATTGATAAGTTTGACTGCCGGCGAGGCGGCAGAAGGGTTAAAAAACCGTGATTTTACTTCAAGGGAACTGACCGAGGCGTATCTCGGGCGTATAGCCGAGGTTGATAAGGACGTAAAGGCGTATTTGACGGTGTCACAGGACAGCGCACTTAAAGAGGCAGACTGTGCGGACGAAAAACTAAGCAGTAGAAAAGACGTTACCCCTCTTACCGGCGTGCCGATTGCGTTAAAAGACATTTTTTGCACAAAAGGAATAAAGACCACCTGCGCCTCGAAGATACTCGAGGACTTTGTGCCTCCTTACGACGCGACCGTTGTCGGTAAGCTCAAGCAGGCCGGAGCAGTAATGCTTGGCAAGGTAAACATGGATGAGTTCGCAATGGGTTCTTCTACCGAGAACTCGGCGTTTTCTCCGACTTTCAACCCCTGGGACCTGGAGCGGGTGACGGGCGGCTCAAGCGGCGGAAGTGCAGCGGCAGTGGCAGCGTCCGAGTGTGCGATTTCGGTCGGTACGGATACGGGCGGTTCTGTTCGCCAGCCGGCCTCGCTTTGCGGCGTTGTCGGGCTTAAACCCACTTACGGGCGGGTCTCGCGTTTCGGCATGATAGCCTTTGCATCGTCGCTTGATCAGGCAGGCCCCCTTACAAAGGACGTTTTTGACTCAGCCCTCCTGCTTAACGCCGTAGCCGGGCACGACCCGCGTGACTCTACGTCGGCACGCCTGCCTGTGCCCGACTATACAGAGGGCATTAAAGACAGTATAAAGGGGCTTCGCATCGGCATACCTGCCGAGTATTTTGTCGAAGGTCTTGATAAAGAGGTCGAAGACGCAGTCAAAGAGGCAATCAGATTTTACAAGGACGCAGGCTGCGAGATTGTAGACATAAACCTGCCTCACACCGAGTACGCCGTAAGCGTATATTACCTGGTTGCAACGGCTGAGGCCTCAAGCAACCTTGCCCGTTTTGATGGGGTCAGGTACGGCAAGAGGGTTGATAACGGCTCGGGACTGCTTGACATGTACATGCAGACAAGGGACGCAGGGTTCGGGGCCGAGGTGAAGCGCCGCATTATGCTTGGGACTTATTCGTTGTCTGCCGGGTATTACGACGCGTATTATAAAAAATCGAGCCAGGTAAGGTCGCTTATCAAAAGGGATTTTGACCTTGCCTTTGCTGATAAGTGCGACGTTATACTCACCCCCACGTCTCCGACCGGGGCGTTTAAGATTGGCGAGAAGTTAAGCGACCCCCTGACCATGTACCTGTCCGACATATTTACCATTTCGTGCAACCTTGCAGGCATACCCGGAATATCCGTGCCTTGCGGCTTCACTTCCGGTGGTTTACCGATAGGCCTTCAGCTCCTTGGCCGCTCGTTTGACGAGGCGACCGTTTTAAGAGCCGCTTACGCCTATGAGCAATCGGCCGGATGGCACAGGAAAAGACCGGGTCTGTAATGTTGGATACTGAAGGAACTGAAAAAGACTTTTCGCACTTTTAAATAAATCTTATGACAACTTCTAAAACAAAAAAACTTTTACTCGTATTGCCTCGCGGCGACAGGAGTTATTACGGCAAGGTGTCGAAGAGCGGCAAGGCAGGCTTCATACGCCTTGGTCTGCCAACCGTAGCCTCGCTCACTCCGGCGGACTGGGAAGTGGAAATACTTGACTCACGGGTAAAAGAAGTCGATTTTGACCAGCATGCCGACCTTGTCGGCATAACCGGTTTTACAAGCGAAATTCCTCATGCCTACTCCATAGCGGACGGTTTCCGTAAGCGCGGGGTGAAGGTCGTAATGGGAGGGATACACGTCTCCGCTTTGCCGGACGAAGCCCTTACCCATGCCGACTCTGTCGTAATTGGCGAGGCCGAGCTTGTGTGGGAGGGGCTTTTAAGGGACCTTGAAAATGGTTGTCTTAAGCCGATTTATAAATCCGACAACCTCCCTGAGATGGGTGGGTGGCCAACGCCAAGAAGAGACCTTGTAAATAGAGCCATGCACGGCGCCGGGTTTAACGCCATGCAGGCAACGCGCGGTTGCCCGTTTGATTGCGGTTACTGTGCTGTGACCGTGTTTTTCGGTAAAAAGTTCCGCACGCGCCCTGTTGATGAAGTCATTGAGGAAATAAAGGGGTTTGACACAAATGAGTTCTTTTTCCTGGACGACAATATTACGGGTAAACCGGCTTACGCAAAAGAGTTATTTAGGAAGTTAATACCGCTTAAGCGCACCTGGGGCTCACAGACGGCAATCATAATGTCTAAAGACGAGGAACTTCTCGACCTTTATGCAAGGAGCGGCGGGCGGTATGCGTTTATCGGGTTTGAGAGCCTTTCGGAAAAAAATCTAAAGAAGGTGAACAAGTCCTGGAACTCGCCAAGCGGCTACCCCGAGTCCATAAAACGTATTCAAAAGGCGGGTATAAACATTATAGCAAGTTTTGTGTTCGGCCTTGACGACGACGACCCGTCGGTATTTAAAAACACGTTCGATTTTATAATGGAAAACAACATAGCCGCGGGGCAGTTTCATATTCTTACCCCGCTGCCCGGCACGGTCCTTTATAAAGAGTTTAAAAAAGAAGGTCGTATCACCGATTATGACTGGGCAAAGTACCATACGGGCGAAGTCGTTTTTAAGCCAAAGGGTATGACGCCGGAAGAACTCCAGCAGGGTTACTTCTGGATACACCGCGAGACATATAAGATCCGCAACATACTTAAGAGATGTGTTGGAAACCCGAGAGGGCTTAAGTTCAGGATCGGGGCCGGGATTAGTTACAGGAACAAAGCGCTTAAGATGCCCGATGTGCCGCCGCTTGACTTAAGTGGCATTAAAACGCAACCCAGGACTAAAACAGACACTAAAATAAAAACAGAAACTAAGCCTGAAGTGCAACCAGGGTCAACACCTTCCAACAAAAAGAGGTCTGCTTAAACCATGAAGTATGAAACAGTGATAGGGCTTGAAATACACGCGCAACTGCTAACCGACACCAAGATTTTTTGCGGCTGCTCGACGCGTTTCGGCGCTGAGCCGAACACCCAGGTCTGCCCTGTGTGTCTTGGAATGCCGGGGGTGTTGCCGGTACTAAACAAAAAATCCGTTGAATACGCCATAAGGATGGCGCTTTCCACCGATTGTACGGTTAACAGGAAAAGCGTTTTTGCGAGGAAAAACTATTTTTACCCTGACCTGCCAAAGGGTTATCAGATTTCCCAGTTTGACGAGCCCCTTGCCGAGCACGGCCATATTGATATAGAGGTAGGCGGCGAGACCAGGCGCATCGGTATTACCCGCATACACATGGAAGAGGACGCGGGAAAACTTATGCACGGCGAAGGTGAAGGAGCAGGGTCGAGTTTTGTAGACCTTAACCGCACCGGCACGCCGCTTATAGAGATCGTAAGCGAGCCGGACATTCGCGAGCCGGAGGAAGCCGCGGCCTACGTCAAGGCGATAAGGGACATCTTGCTTTACCTTGGAATCTGCGACGGCAACATGCAGGAAGGCAGCCTCAGGTGCGACGGTAATATCTCGATACGCCCTTTTGGGCAGGAGGAGCTTGGCACCAAGGCCGAGCTTAAGAACATGAACTCGTTTAAGTTCCTGAAAGACGGTCTTGCCTATGAGGTGGAGCGTCAGACAGACCTTATAGAATCCGGCGAAAAGGTCGTTCAGGAGACCCGGCTGTTTGACCCGTCCTCTGGCGTTACCAGGAGCATGAGGAGCAAGGAAGAGGCTCACGATTACCGTTATTTCCCGGAACCTGACCTGCCGCCCCTTATAGTGGAGTCCGAGCAGGTCGAAGCACAAAGGGTTTTTTTACCAGAGCTTCCACAAGCAAAGAAAGAACGCTTTGAGAATCAGTACGGCCTGCCAGTTTATGACGCGGGCGTGCTGACCTCGTCAAGGGCGCTTGCCGATTATTATGAAGAGGCGGTCAAGCTTGTTGGCCGGAGCGAAGGCGGGAACGAGGCCAAAACAGTATCCAACTGGGTCATGGGCGAGCTGCTGCGCCTTTTAAATGAGCAGTCAAAAGAGATAACCGATTGCCCTGTGTCAGAAAAGGCGCTTGCCGGGCTGCTCGGTCTTATTAAGGACGGCAAGATAAGCGGTAAGATCGCAAAAGACGTGTTCGAGGAGATGTTCAATACGGGCAAGGACGCGGCCAAAATCGTTGAGTCAAAAGGGCTTACGCAGATCTCCGACACCGGAGAGCTTGAAGGACTGATCGACGGGATAATCGAAAATAACGCCGACAGCGTCGAGCGTTACAGGGCGGGCAAGACCAAGCTAATGGGTTTTTTCGTGGGCGAGGTGATGAAAGCAACCAGGGGCCGCGCCAACCCGGGGCTTGTTTCGAAGATGTTAAAAGAAAAGCTTGCTTAGGTCGTTCAGAGCGTCATAACTTCCCAGACCTTCGTTACTCCTTAGTTTGTCGTCTCGGCGTACTTAAAAGTACTACCTCAACTCCAAACCTTCGTCGCGCCTTGGTCTGCTTCGTTCTGGCGCTCTGTGAGTTTTTTTTAAATCTTGTCATTCTCGCGAAAGCGGGAATCCAGGTTTTATTCTTTTTTTTAAGGAGGTTCTTTTATGCTGAAAAAGTTTCTTCTTATTGTTGTAATCGTTGTCATGTTACCTTTGGTCGCGCAGGCTGGCGACTTTAGAAAAGCTACCTGGGGAATGTCAAAGGCTGAAGTTAAAAAACTTGAAAAGAGTCAGTTTGTTGAAGAAGATCAATTTTCACTCTCTTATTCTGGAAAAATTGCAGATCTTAAATGCTCTATAGTCTATAGTTTCTTGGACGGAGAGCTTTTAAATGGTGCATACTACATAGAAGAGACATACTCCAATAAAAACTTTTATATCCACGACTATAAGAAACTAAGATATCTTCTTATTAAAAAATATGGTGTTCCAATGATTGATGAAGAAATGTGGAGCGACGAAACACACAGGGGATCACCCAAAGACTGGGGTGCTGCTATTTCGTTAGGGTCTTTAAGATACATGACTGTGTGGGACGATTATAGGACTTCAATAGACATCGTTCTGGATGGAGACGACGGTGTAATTT
>CBDUXY010000065.1:0-13545 GCA_965371305.1 uncultured bacterium | reverse complement strand
GCCTTTCTTCCGTATGCTGGAATCATTTTTGTATGTTTCTGTACTCAACTTTATAAATATACAAACAGGACTTCATGGCAAAACAGACCAAGGCGCAACGAAAGTGAGGAGTGAGGCGTACTGTATGTACGCAGTAACGACGAACTAAGGCGCAACACCGGTATGTGCAGCTATGATGTCCTGTCCTGCTTAATCCCTTGAAAGTTGCTGCCTTTATCGGTATAATGTCTAATTCAAAATCAACCCATATTCATTTCCATAATTTACAGGGAAGGATACAGCCAATATGACAGTAGAATTGAAAAACGATGCGTTCCTAAAGGCATGCAGAAGGGAGCCGACCGATTTTACACCAGTGTGGCTCATGCGTCAGGCAGGCCGTTACATGAAGGAATATATGGCGATCAAGGAGCGGCACTCTTTTCTTGAGATGTGCAGGACCCCTGAGCTTGCCTGTGAAGTCACCCTCCAGCCAATCAACGCGTTCGACCTTGACGCGGCCATAATTTTTGCAGATATTTTGCTGCCGCTTGAAGGCATGGGCATAAACTTCAGTTTTGAAAAAAACATGGGCCCCAAGATCCATAACCCGGTCAGGACCCGCGCGGACATTGACGCAATAAAGGTGATCACCCCAGAGGAGCATGTGCCGTTTTTGATGCAGGGCATAAAGCTCGTACAAAAAGAGCTTAACGGGCGCGTGCCGCTTATTGGTTTTTCAGGCGCTCCTTTTACCCTTGCAAGCTACATTATAGAAGGCGCCGGGTCGAAGAACTACGTGAACGCAAAGGGGCTTATGTACTCGGACCCCGAGGGCTGGCACAAGCTAATGGCAAAGATAACCGATACGGTTATCGTTTATATGAAGGCCCAGATTGACGCAGGCGTTGATGCGCTTCAGTTGTTCGACAGCTGGGCCGGGTGTCTTGGCCCTGACGATTATAAAGAATACGCCCTGCCTTACACTAAAAAAGTCATAGAGGCCGTGAGTGGGCCTGTGCCGTTTATAAATTTTTCCACCAACACTGGAACGTATCTGGATATTATAAAGCAGGCAGGTGGAGACGTTATCGGGGTTGACTGGAAGGTCAGGCTTGATGAAGCCTGGGATGTTTTAGGACACGACAAGGCCATTCAGGGCAACATCGACCCGGTACTTCTCTTTGGGCCTGTCAGTACCATGAGGAAAAGAGTAAAAGAGATACTCAGCCAGGCCGGTGGTCGGCCCGGTCATATATTTAATCTTGGACACGGTATAATCGTCGGCACACCGGTGGATAACGTCCGGGCACTGGTCGACGCAGTACATGAATTTAGCGCAAAAGGAGAGTTGAACGCATGAGTGAGAAAAAAGGAGTACTGCTTCTGGCCTTTGGCGGAGCGGATAAGATGGAGAACGTAGAGCCTTTCATAAAAAAGGTGATGGAGGGCAGGCCGATGTCGCCTGACCTGATAGAGTTTGCAAAAGAAAGATATGAACTAATTGGCGGTAGTTCGCCGCTTCGTTCCATAACAGAGGCCCAGGCAAAGGCCCTTGAAGAGGAGCTTAATAAGGACGGAGACAACTACGAGGTGTTTGTGGGTATGCTTAACTGGGACCCGAGCATTAAAGTGGCTGTCCAGGAGATGGCGGACAAAGGTATAAAAAATGCTATTGCCATAGTCATGGCGCCCCATTCGTCGCCTGCAAGCACGGGTGGTTACAACCGGGCCGTTGCAGAGGCCCTTGTAGAAGTGGATAATGCTCCTGAAGTCAAGTTTTCAGAACATTGGCACACCCACCCGCTCTTGATCGATGAGATAGTCGACAGGATGAAGGCGGGAATCGTTGAGCTTATGAGTAGAGATATGAAGAGGGCCGAGATACTTACTGTTTTTACAGCCCATAGTCTTCCCAAATCAGTTGCGCTTGGCGACGCTTACGAAAGCATGGTTAAAGAAACCATAGTAGCCGTAGAAGGCGGCATTGGCGTAGAATACAGGCTTGCCTTTCAGAGCAAAGGTCAGCGCGGCGAGTGGCTCGGGCCTGAAGTGGAAAACCTCTACGTCGAGGCACGGGCGCTTGCAAGGAAAGGCCTGCTTGTTGTCCCGATTGGCTTTGTTGCGGACCACGTCGAGACCCTCTACGATATAGATATAAAGTATAAGGATGAGGCAGAGCGTCAGGGGCTGGAATTTTACAGGACCCCTTCACTTAATACGTGCGAGAGGTTTATTCTTACGCTTGCCGATGTTGTGCGCCGCCAGACAGTAGGGGCATGAGCAAGACCCACCCGAATAAAAGATCGAGAGTCGTTATAATCGGCGGGGGTATTTCAGGGCTTTCCACGGCGTATTACTTCTCGAACCTGGTCCGCGCGAAAGGCCTTCAAGACATAGACGTAACACTGCTTGAAAAATCCCCCAGGCTTGGTGGAAACATAATTACTGAAAAAACACAGGGCTTCCTTATTGAAGGAGGCCCTGACTGTTTTATCTCTGATAAACCATGGGCAATGGCCCTTTGCAACAGGCTTGGACTTTCGGAGAACCTCTTGTCTACTGCACGTCCGCGCGGTAAGACCTACGTGCTCCATAAGGGCAAGCTCCACCTTCTGCCAGAAGGCGTTATCTTGATGGTGCCGACCAAGATGCTGCCGCTCCTTACGAGTTCCCTCATAAGCCTTCCCGGTAAGATCCGCATGGGGCTTGAGCTGTTTGTCCCGAAGAAAAAAGGTGACAAAGAAGAGAGCCTGGCCGAGTTCGTAAGGAGGAGGCTTGGGCAGGAGGCGCTGGACAAAATAGCAGAGCCGCTTGTTGCCGGAGTCCATGCGGGAGATGCCGAGACAATGAGTATCAAGAGTAGTTTCCCGAAGTTCGTTGAGCTTGAAGAAAAATACGGAAGCCTTATAAAAGGCATGATTGCGCGCATGGCTGCCATGGAAAGTTTGAAAACTGCAGCTCCGAAGGGCAAGGGCAAAGTAACCATGTTCATGACCTTAAAAGGTGGGCTAAGAGAGCTGGTAGATACCCTGATTGAACAATCGCCTGGAGTGGATTATAAAACCGGCGCCGCGGTTACGGGTATTAAAAAGACCGGCAATGGTTACGACCTTACAATTGAGGGTAAGAAAAAAATACATGCCAACGCGTTAATTTTAAACACTCCTGCCTACGTGACGGCTGAGTTGTTAAAAGACGTTGACTTGGAGTTAAGTGAGAAATTAAAAAAAATTGACTACGTTTCGACCGCCACTGTCTCCATTGGATTTAAGAAAAAAGACATAAAACACCCGATGGACGGTTTCGGTTTTGTTGTGCCGTCAATTGAAAACAGACGTATTACGGCTGCTTCGTGGAGTTCTGTAAAGTGGCAGGGTAGGTCGCCTGATGATTCAATTATGATAAGGTGTTTTGTCGGCGGCAACAAAAAGCAGGAACTTGTTGAGCTCGATGACGAGGCCATGGAAAAGCTTGTGCGTGAAGAACTTAAAGACATAATGGGTATTGACGCAGAGCCGGTTATTGTCAGGGTCTTTCGTTGGAGACGTTCCATGCCCCAGTATACGATTGGACATGCTGGCCGGATTGCTTCTATATTTGAAAGTGTTGCAAACAACCCCGGACTTTATATAACAGGCTCGGCCTACCACGGCATAGGCATAAGCGACACGGTGCGCGAGGCCGAGGTGGCGGCTATGAATGTGCTTGAATTCCTGGATTAGATTTATTTTCAAATCGGTGACATGAAATGCGTACCAAAATAATCTTTGCCTCTATTTTTCTGTTCCTGCTCATAACATTTTTTTCGTCCTCCTTTGCCGACAGCAATCAAACCCTTTACGGACACAAAAAATATGCGGTCACGCCTGAGGAAAATCTTGTTAGTGTGGGTCTTTACCGTGACACTAGTCGTGTTGTGCGTCTTCATGAAAAAGCCGCTGCAGCTTTTAAGCGTATGAAAGCGGGTGCGCAGAAGGACGCTGTCTTGCTTGTGCCCATCTCAGGCTTCAGGACTTTTGCGTATCAACAGGGTCTTTTTAACAGGGCAATTAAAAAATATGGCAGCCGGGATAAAGCTGCCAAGTGGGTTGCGCCGCCTGGTTTTTCAGAGCATCATACCGGCACTGCCATAGACATTGGCGACGGCGTAAGCCCAAAGTGCGACGTAAAGAGTTGCTTTAAGCATACAAAAACCTATAGTTGGTTAAACCAAAACGCCTCACTTTACGGCTTTAAACTTTCATTTCCCGAAACCCAGACGGCAGTGTCTTTTGAGCCGTGGCACTGGCGGTTTGTTGAGTCGATGAACGGAACCCAACATAAATAACCCCCACCTACCCCCCCCCTGTCAAGGGGAGGGGGGGAGTATATTTCAACCACATTTACATTCCTTGATGCATTCCTCGACTGCTGTTAGTTCCTTGGTTAACTGGTTGCGGTAGTTTTCCAGGCATTCCCGTTTCTCTTCGGAGGAAAAGAAACTGCGAAATGATGGAGCCGAGCCGCAGCAGCCGCAGGTACATCCCGATAATCCGTTAGACCTTAGGGTCGTTCCCGGTTGACACATTGTAATCACCTCCTTTTTTGTATAAGTTAGTGCGCATCTACTTATGTGAATGGCAAAAAAAATATTTTACTCGTCTCTTTTCCTTACAGGCATTTGCAGGTGCAAATCCGGTTGAGTTGTTGTCTGCATTCCTCCAGCGCCTCCCGATCAAGGGAGTAGTATACCCAATACCCCCGTCTTTCATCTCTTACAAACCCGGCAGCCTTGAGTACGCGGAGATGCTGCGACACTGCGGATTGAGTTATGCCGAGGGCCTCGGCCAGAACATTCACGCTCATGGCCTCCTTTTTAAGGTGTTCGATAATCTCTATTCTTTTCTCCACGCAAAGTATTTTAAATAGCTCAGCGGCTTGTTTCATGGTTTACTCACTTTTTAAGTAGATAAGCATATACTAATATGCTCTGTCCGGTTTGTCAAGATTATTTTATGTTTGGTCTGTAGGTTGTGTTGAACAGCGAAACCCAACAATTAAGCACTCCCGTATGCAAGCACCCTACAGGTCTCTAACAAAGTCGTTATACGCCATAAGTGTGATAACGGTTGAAAGCCGCACTCGTTTGTCAAAAGACTTGGGCAGGATTTTCAGGATAAACCTTGACCGCTCGAAGTCGGTTGTGAACAGGAATGAAGCAAGCCGCAGGGCAAACAGGAGCCTGTATTTAAAACTTATCGGGTCGGACTGCTTCCAGAAATCCTTTTTCCAGTAATACGACAGTCTTTTAAAAATCGAGTCAAATGAATACACACTTTTAAGCACTCTTTTGTATCCGTTAAAGAGCTCTTCAGGTGACATAAGCACTGGTTTGAAAACCACGTTTTTTGTGTCGTAAAGCGACCAGTTTTCGTGTAGCAACCGGTCTTCTTTCTTAAAACGCGCAAACAGTTTTGTGCCTGGAAACGGCGTGAGTATGTTAACAAGCGGCATCAGCATGTGCGTGTCTTCAACAAACTTTATCAGTTCGTCAAACGACTCCTCGGTATCAAAATCATAACCAACGATGAACGAGCCGTTAACCATTATGCCGCGGGACTGTATTGTCTTTATTGCCTCTATGTAGTCGTATTTGAGATTTATGCCCTTGTCCATTGACTCAAGATTTTTCTTTGATACTGATTCAAGTCCAATCAGCATGGCGCCGCACCCGGCGCTTTTCATGGACCTGAGAAGTTCGTCTTCTCTGGAGACGTTTATCGAGGTCTGGCACGACCAGTTGAGCTTTAAAGGAGCGAGGGCTTTAAAGAGTTTTTTTGCGTAACTTTTGGTAGCAAGTATATTGTCGTCAGCAAAAAAGATGGCTTTTTTCTTGAACCCGAGCGAAAGCGTACCCATGCTTTTTATGTCGTCTATGACCTGGGTTATTGTTTTGCTGCGGATCTTCGTTCCATCATAGGCGAACACAGAGCAGAACTCGCAGTGAAACGGACATCCCTTTGTCGTCTGTACGATGCTTGTAAAATATTCGTCTACTTTCAGCACGGACCTTTTAGGAGGCACCGTTTTGTCCATGACAACGGGCGTGTCTGACTTATATGTCCGCTTGAGTTTGCCTTGTTCCACGTCTTTTAACAGGGTCTGCCATACGTGTTCGGCCTCGCCCGTTACGACGGTGTCTGCGTGATCAAGAGCTTCTTCCAGACACATGGACGGGTGTATGCCGCCAAGCACGACTTTAACCCCGTGCCCTCTGAACTTATCGGCGATATGGTAGGCCCGGTTGGCAAATATTGTGCGCACACTAATGCCGACCAGGTCCGCGCCCCAGTTGTAGTCAATGTCTTCAAGGTTTTCGTCAAAAACGCGCACTTCATGTTCGTCCGGCGTTAGTGAGGCGAGGACCGGGATGGCGAGCAGGTAAGAGACGTATTTTTTCGAGAAAAGAAAGCGTGAGGCAAACCGGAGGTCGTAGAAGCTTGACTCGTCTTTAGAGGCATTCCTGGGTATAACAAGCGCTATTTTCATTATTCGTTTTTTTGTTCCTTGTAGTAGTAGTGTAAACTGTTTCCGGCGTTGCGATGTAATCAATTATTATACCTGAAACAGGTTAGGATAGGAATTGAAATGTTGGGCGCAGGAGAAGGGGAAGGCAGGTTGAACTCGACTGTTGTTTTAGGATGAACGAGTGAAAACAACGGCCGCGTCTTTACAGCTCTATATACCTGGCTACTTCTATGGCCATTTCTTCAAATTGTTCAAGGTCGATTTCCGGTTGAGCCGTAAGTTCTTTTTCCCCTTTGAATTCTACGTCAAAGGTGTCTGCTTTTTTGTGCAGTTCGAACTTTCCCTTGCACGAGGCGCAGCAAACGGTGTCCCCGTCGTGTTTGTTTCTTGGTACGGCAATTATCGGGCCGCATTTGGGGCAGCCTACAAGAGGGCTTCCCTCGTCACTGTGACCTATTATTTCATCCAACTCATTTGTTTCATTCAGGCTTGTTATGTGTTCGACCAGTGCGGCGTTGAACTGCGAGCCGCTATGGGTTTGAAGAATATACAGCGCCTGCTCTTTTTTCATTCCCTTGCGGTACGGCCTCGTACTTGTCATGGCGTCGAAGGCGTCAGCCACGGTTATAATTTTTGCAACAATCGGCGTCTCTTCTGCGGTGCTGCCTTTCGGGTAACCTTCGCCGTCGGCCCGTTCGTGGTGACGTGAGACTGCGTCAAGCACAAGATAGGCGAGCGGGTGGGCGGCAAGAATTTTTTTACCGGTTTGAGGATGTGTGCGCATTACCAGGAATTCTTCGTCCGTGAGTTTGCCGGGCTTATTTAGAATATTGTCAGGCACACCAACTTTCCCTAAATCATGAATAACGCCGCCGATAAAAGCCTTGAAAATCTCAAGCTCCGGAACTCCGGCCTTTTTGGCAAGCATCTTTGCAAACCGGGCAACTCTCCATACATGCCCGCCGGTATAAGCGTCTCTGGCCTCTATTACAGCGCCGAAAACAAAAAGGGATTTTAAAAGGCTGATTTTGAGTTCTGTTTTCATGGGCTTGCTCCGTTTTGTTTGTTGGTTGCGTGTTTTCAACTTCGTTAATCTAAAGACTAATTGCTCAATTTGCGCACCAGGTGCGCCGTAAAAGTCAAAAAACTCAGGCGCCGGAAAATGAATGCATATCCGGTATACAACTGCCGAGATAATGCCGGCGATTGGCAGCGTTACGAGCCAGGCAAGCAACATCTCGGAGATCACTTTTTTATTGACCGAGCGTCGATCACGTCTGAGTCTTATGCCTATTATAGCACTACTACTGACGTGTGTCGTCGAAACCGGCAGGGCGAGCCTTGTGGCAAAGACGACAATAACCGCCGTGCAAGTCGTTAGTGTTGTTATGAATTAATATTAAACCAGGTTGCACTAAGAAGATGTAAGCAGGCTCACAAAGAGTTCTTTTTTAAGAGAAAAGTTTTTTTTGCATGTGCAAGGGGTGTAAATAAGGATAAATAGACTTAGGGGAGCGAATACAGAATTTGAAGTGTCAGCTTCCCGGCGGATTTGCCATCCTGTGTTGAACTTGACACGCTACTAATTCAGGGTCACGTTGATTTGGGTATTGTTTTGAGGGCAGTACGCAAAACGACTTGAAAAAAACCCCGCTCTCACTTTGATTTAGTTCAGTGAAAGCGGGTTGCATGTTTTAGTGCAAGGCTTTTTTTATTCCGGGAAGCGGGTTAGATTCATTGCGTCTTTTGATGCTCCGCTGCTGGTGGCTGGGCAGTTTAGTACCGCTTCTTCTTTTTCTTCTTCTTTTTTTCCTTGCCTGCTTCCTGGACCTTTATTTTTTTCCCACCCATCATCATGTCGTTAATAGAGGCGATTACCTGGTCTGCCACGTCCGACGGGACTTCGACAAAACTGAACTTGTCGTAAAGAGCAATGTTGCCGATGTTTCTGCCTGGTATTTTTGATTTTTCCGAGATCGTCCTTACCATGTCACCGACCTTTATTTTGTCTTTCCTGCCGATGGTGAGGAAGAGTTTTGTCATGCCTGAGCCGGCACCTCCGCGACCTCCGGAACTTCCTTTGGTTTCTTTTATGTCCTCGACGTTGAGGTTGCCGGCAACCATGCTAAGGGCAGCTGCGGCAACTTCCTCCGGTTCGTACACAGAGAAAAGTTCACCAACGAGCGGATAGAAGTCATCAAGTTTCCGGTCCTCTATTATGGCTACAAGTTCTTCTGCAAGTTCTCTTTCACGTGCCCGCCGGACTTCTTCTCTTGTCGGAAGTTTGGCTTTGTCTATCTTGGTTTTTGCTATTTTTTCAATGAGTCTAAGTTGACGATACTCGCGCGGGGTGACAAACGTAATAGCGATGCCGTGTTTTCCGGCCCTTCCGGTACGCCCGATTCTGTGCACGTAGGCGTCCGGGTTCTGAGGGATTCCAAAGTTTATTACATGTGTTACGTCGCTTATGTCAAGGCCGCGCGCTGCGACGTCGGTGGCAACGAGTATGTCTATCTCGCCTTTTTTGAACTTGCGCATAATCTCGTCGCGAAACGACTGGGTGAAGTCTCCGTGTATGGCCCCTGCCTCGTAACCCATTTGCTGGAGCTTTGCGGAAAGTTCGTCAACATCCCTTTTTGTATGGCAGAAAATAATCGTAAGTGCGGGGTCCTGCACGTCGAGTATTCTTGTAAGGGCCTTTACCTTGTCACTCTCCCTGACCTCGTAGAAGAGCTGCTTTATCTTTGCCACCACCATTTCCTTGGCGTCTACGTGGACTTTTTTCGGCGACCTCATGTACTGCTTTGATATGCGCACTATCTGCTCCGGCATTGTGGCCGAAAAGAGAAGTGTTTGCCTTGAATCCGGAGTTTCAGAGAGTATGGTCTGCATGTCTTCGACAAAGCCCATGTTGAGCATCTCGTCGGCCTCGTCAAGCACTACCGTGCATATGTCAGAGAGCACCAGGGTCTTTCTCCTTATGTGGTCGATAACGCGCCCTGGCGTGCCTACTACTACGTCGGCGCCTTTTCTGAGGCTCCTTATCTGCCTGTCAATGGATTGTCCGCCGTATATGGGAACAGAGACGAAGGTACTGTTCTTGCCGATCCTGTTCATCTCCTGAGCCACCTGCATGGCAAGCTCGCGTGTAGGTACAAGTACAAGGGCGGCAGGTTTTTTGCTGCTCCCTCTTACGCCTTTTTCAATGATTGGTATACCGAAGGCTGCAGTTTTGCCAGTGCCTGTCTGGGCAACCCCTATTATGTCTTTACCCTTAAGTACCGGGGGGATGGCGATTTTCTGTATATGGGTTGGTTCTTCAAAGCCCATGTCTAAAAGCGAGTTCAGGACTTCGTCGGAAAGCCCGAATTCGTAAAATCTATCGTGTGTCATGTAAAGGTCTCCTTTTATTAAAACTGTAAAACATTGAATATTGAAGTCATCTTAATATGTTGTACCATTCCTTTGGTGCATTTCCTATTTGTTTATTGAGGACGTGTTGAGACTTAAAATTTTGAAAGAGTTGAAAAAATAAAAAAAGGCCGCCTGCAAAAGCGACCCGATTGATTTTTAATGGCTCCCAGGGAGGGATTCGAACCCCCGACAAGGTGATTAACAGTCACCCGCTCTGCCAGCTGAGCTACCTGGGAATTGATTGCTCTAAGCATTTTACGTCTGTATGTTGAAGAGGCTTAGTGCGAAGTGTGATTTTAAATAATAATACTTTTTGCATACCCAAGTCAAGATTCTTTTTTATATTTTCTTGACATGTAGGAATAATTTCATTAATATAGCAGAACTGATGCGGGGTGGAGCAGTCCGGTAGCTCGTCGGGCTCATAACCCGAAGGTCGCAGGTTCAAATCCTGTCCCCGCTACCAATAAAATCAAGGGGTTACGGCATTTGCCGTAACCCTTTTTTGCTGTTTTAGGCGATTTGTGCCCGATTTGTGACTAGGTCGTCCAAAACCGCCACTCCATCCCTTAAACTTTCGGGATAATGGTGAGCATAGCGTTGGGTCATTTGCGGAGATTTATGCCTCATAAGTCTCTGTACCTTATAGATGTCAACGCCTGCCTGCACAAGCCTCGTAGCGAATGTGTGACGCAGATCGTGAAATCTAAAATCCTCAAGCCTTGCCTTTTTCTTAGCCTTACAGAAGGCCCTGTGGAGGTTGTCTCCGTCCAGTTGCGTACCTGCCTTGCTGAAGAAAACAAAGTCAGACCTTATGGATTGCACCCTATTCCTTTCTGTAAGGATCTTCATTGCCGTCTCATTGAGCGGCAATGTGTCTACACACTTGTTTTTCTGTTCAAGTATGGTGAAAGTCCTCCTCGGAAGGTTCACAAGTGGCCACCTGAGCTTCAGTATCTCGCCCCGCCGAAGACCTGTATGCATGGCAAAGACGATGATCTCCTGAAGCCAGCCTGGAGAAGCATTTAAGAGCCGTGCCTCCTCCTTATCGGTTAGCCAGCGTTCTCTTTTGTTGTTGACCCTTTCCTTGGAGACTCTTGAAACAGGGTTTAAGTTAACCCACTCCCACTCCTTCATCGCCAGGTTGAAGGCATGCCCCATGATGATGAGTTCGTTGTTAACCGTCTTGGGTGCAGCACCTTCTTTCCTTCGCGCTTCCTTGTAGGCCGAGATGTCCCTTGGGCGAATATTAGAAACTGTAAGGTCCCCAAAATAATGCTTGAGGTGTTTTACTGTACTTTTTGCCCTCAGATGTGTCGATGGGGCATTGTTTATGGCCGAATGTCCGTCCATGTACCTCTCCATCATTTCGCCAAAAGTTTTTTTCTCTCCCGGAAGCCTCTCAAACCATTTGTCCTCTATTATCTGCATGAGAACCTTTGCGTGGATCTTCTCGGCAAGCTTTATGTTATTAGTCTCGGTAGATATTCTTATACGCTTGCCATTACAGGTAATGTCAATCCACCAGACCTTGTTCTTACCCCGTTGTTTAAGTGCCATCAATCAACCTCCTTTCCGGGCTGACTGGTCTGGTTTCCCCTTTGAAAGAGATTATACCTTATTACCCTTAACTTCATCAATCGCTTTCCTTACTATTTCATTAACGTCAGAACAACCTGAATTCCTTTTGCGTCTTTTGATTTTCCTCTCAGGAATACTGCCGTCTTTTTTGAACTTCTCAAGCCAGTCCTCAACTTCTTTCGGATTAAATCGCACCAGCTGACCAATCTTATAATGCGGAATCGCTCCCTTTCCTGCCCATAGGTAAAGGGTTGATTCCTTGATGCTTACTAACTCCGAGAGTTCTTTTACGGTTACAAGTTCCATGGTCTTCACCCTGCTTTATTCTTTGTTACAGAGAGAACAGCTTCCCCTTCTATCTACTTGTTTCAGTATTTCCGGCACAAAACCACCAAGGAATAATTGTCTGTAATTCCAGTTCCTTTTTCTTTTCATAATAGTTGAGTCAACAGAGAACAGAACGAATCCGGAAATAATTTTTACCAGATCAATTACTGCCGGAGTATTGGGGCAGGGTTCTCTCTCATTCTTGACGGCATTTGGTAGTGCGCACCCAATACATGCCTTTCCCGGCTCCTGAATAAATACATAACCAGTATTTGCATTCTGGTCCAGGCCGGTAAAGATCACAGGTGCCTTATTGTAAAAATATCTCGATATAAATATCCTTGTCTCGTCATTATCAGGGGCGCATATCACAATGTCGCAATTGCAGTCCACCTTGTCTTCTATTGCCTTCTGTACCATAAAGGGATAGGCCGTTATTAGACTCTTGCGTACTCCTTCCTTGACTAAATTTCTGGCCAGGGATATGGCCTTATTCTTGTAGAGATCTTCTTTGTAAAAGAACTGCCTGGACAGGTTTGACAATTCAACAGTATCGCCATCGAATAACTTTAAAGCGCCTACTCCTTTCCTGACAAGACCTTGACCAATTTCACCGCCAAGGCCTCCTGCGCCAATTTGAATAACTTTCAGTCTATTCATAATCGATTGGTCAAAACCCTTCACACGCTCCTGCCTGTCGGTTGCACTTTCAGACGGGTCTGAGGTACTTACTTCTCTTGTAAGAAACCTAGTTGACTTCAATAATGCGATAGATTTTTTCATTTACCTTCTCCACTCCGTTTCCATAGATATTTATTTCAAAGTCTCTCGACGAAAAGAACCTGATATAACCGTCCCTGCTGAAGATGGCACCGATGCATTCATAGCCGCCCCTTACAAGCAACCTGTCAAGTGTCATGTCGGTACCCGACGGGGTAATTGAACTAACGCCGTTTCCAGGATGTATATGAAAGCAACCCCATAACTTAAACTCATGCCTGCTTAAATAGATAAGTGCCTCCCTGACTGCTTCGGTATCGGCCTTGGCATAAACAGCACTTTGCTGTTCAAGCGAAAAGTCAATTATCCTGTCCAGCACCTTTGTCCCTTTAATCTCCGGCCCTGTTACGAAGTGCAGGGACTCGACCGGTTTTTTATTTAAAAGCTCAAAACTATCTCTAAGGAATAACGAGCTAACCGAGTAGACCTTTTCCTTCTTGTCGTCATTTATGTTGCGCTCAAAGTGGTTGGCTATCAGTGCATTTATTTCAGCTACTACAAGCATATGCTGATGCATGGCTTTTATCATATCTTTTGGCTTTCTTTTGGTTAGCCGTTGAAGGTCTTTTACAAGCATACTGGTGTCTTCGATAATCCTTTTTCTGGACGACTTCATTTGCTGTCTGTATTTTCTATTTTTTAAGAACTTCATCGTCTTCTTCTCCTTTCATTATCCCTTGCCCTTTGCTCACGGAAGCATTCCGATAGTAGTTGCTCGACCGTGATGATGCCTGAGCTTATATCCTTTGGTTTTTTGCTAAAGTGAATAATATATTTACCCATTCCTTTGTGACTGAAACATGCCCAGTGGTCGCTGTTCATCAAGGCCTCCGGTGGGTCGAAAATATAGAAGATGTATCTATTCTTGTAGCCCTCCTCGATAGCTCCTATCCACCTTCCGTCAGCTGTAACGAAGTAGCCTTCATACGTGTTGTTAATGTCGTTGAACTTCTT
>CBDUXY010000064.1:0-13686 GCA_965371305.1 uncultured bacterium | reverse complement strand
TTTAATCTCACGCTGCCTGCCGCGAGTTTTTACAGTATCTATCATGTTGCCTGTCCCCCCCCCCCGTGCCTGCCCCCTACATCTGCCCCACCAGTCGAACCGGCGGACTCAGACCTGCGCTTGGATCTTCTTTGCGTTCTCCAGTACGTCTTCGATGGTTCCCATCAGATAGAAGGCCTGCTCCGGTACTGCGTCGTGTTTACCGTCGAGTATTTCTCTAAAGCCCTTGATCGTGTCTTTAACGGAGACGTATTTACCTGGTGTGCCGGTGAACTGCTCAGCAACGAAAAACGGCTGGGACAGAAACCTTTGAATCTTCCTTGCCCTGGCAACGACGAGTTTGTCTTCTTCCGAGAGTTCGTCCATACCGAGGATTGCGATAATGTCCTGAAGGTCTTTGTACTTTTGAAGCACCAATTGGATGTCCCTTGCGGTTTTATAATGTTCCTCGCCGATAATCTCCGGCTCAAGAATCCTTGAAGTCGAGTCAAGCGGGTCAACCGCCGGGTAGATGCCAAGCTCTGCAATCTGCCTTGAAAGAACCGTTGTGGCGTCAAGGTGTGCAAACGTTGTAGCAGGGGCCGGGTCGGTTAAGTCATCGGCAGGCACGTAAATGGCCTGGACCGAGGTGATAGAACCCTTATTGGTCGATGTAATGCGCTCCTGGAGCTCACCGATGTCGGTTGAAAGTGTTGGCTGGTAACCGACAGCAGACGGGATCCTTCCGAGCAGGGCCGAGACCTCTGAGTTTGCCTGGACGAATCTGAAAATGTTGTCAATAAAGAGAAGCACGTCTTTCCCCTCTTCGTCGCGGAAGTACTCCGCACAGGTAAGTGCTGTAAGCGCAACCCTTGCCCTTGCTCCCGGAGGTTCGTTCATCTGTCCGTACACAAGGGCAGCCTTGTCGATAACACCACTTTCTTTCATCTCAAGCCACAGGTCGTTACCTTCCCTTGTCCTCTCTCCTACACCGCCGAAGACGGAGTAACCACCGTGCTGCATGGCGACGTTGTTGATAAGCTCCATGATGAGGACCGTCTTGCCAACACCCGCGCCACCGAACAGGCCGATCTTTCCGCCCTTCAGGTACGGGGTCAAGAGGTCAACGACCTTGATGCCTGTTTCAAAAACTTCCATCTTTGTGGACTGTTCCGCAAATGAAGGAGCAGACCTGTGAATAGGCGACACCGTTGTTGCATCTATTGGCCCACCTTCGTCAACAGGCTCTCCAATGACGTTCATGATGCGACCGAGCACTGCCTCTCCAACAGGTACTTTAATGCCATCACCCGTGTCCATGGCCTCTGTGCCCCTTACAAGGCCCTCTGTCGAGTCCATGGAGATGCAACGCACCGTGTTTTCACCAAGGTGCTGCGCCACTTCTGCCACAAGGTTCCATTTTTTATCGCTGATGCTTGTGTTGGTAAGCTTTACGGCATTAAAAATACGGGGAAGCTTGCCCGGTGGAAACTCTATATCAAGTACTGGCCCAATGACCTGTACGATCTTCCCCATGTCGTTGTTTTCCATGTCTTAAAACCTCCTTGGTCGGTTAACGTCTGCTAATCGTATTCTGTTAAAATCTAATAAATTGATCTACTCGTAATGTAGTTTATTTAAGCGCCTCGGCGCCTCCGATAATTTCCATAAGTTCTTTTGTAATGGCCGCCTGACGCGCCCTGTTGTAGATGAGCGTTAGGGAGGCAATCATGTCGGACGCGCTTCTTGAAGCCGCGTCCATGGCCGTCATTCTTGCGCCGTGCTCGCTTGCCGACGTCTCAAGCAGGGCGCGGTAGATAAGCACCTCTACGAACTTGGGCAGGATGCTTTCCAGGAGTTCTTCCTGTGAAGGTTCAAACAGGTACTTGTCGGACTGCACGAATTTTTCCGGCTCTCCTGCTCCTTTGGCACTTTTTTCTGTTCCTTCAGCCTCTTCTTCGGTTCCCGGAGCCGTGATCGGCAGAATTTTTTGCAAAACAGGCGTCTGGGTCAGAGCCGATTGGAACTCGCTGTAGATAATATAAACAGCGTCTACCTCTTCTTTTAAAAAACGCTCGGTAGCGTCTTGTGCAAGTTTACTGGCAAGTGAGTGCTCGGGTCTTCCTCCGCCAATGGGCATAGAGTTAATGACCTCGATAGACTTATTTTTGAAGTGGTCAAAGGCGCGTTTACCGATGAGGTTAAGTTCTACTTCTGCTTCCGGATTATCTTTGATAAATTTATCAGCCATCCTTGTAAGCTGTGCATTAAACCCGCCGCAAAGGCCTCTGTCCGAGGTCATGAGGATCAATTCAACCTTGCTCTCCTGCTCGGCTTGCCTGAAAAACGGGTTTGCCTCCGGACTGGAACTTGCAGAAAGCGAGCCTGTCATTTCTGTCAGTTTGTTTGCGTAGGGGCGCGCTGCAACGCTATCTTCCTGCGCGCGCCTGAGCTTAGCGGCAGCGACCATCTTCATGGCCTTTGTAATCTGCTGAGTGTTTTTTACACTCCTTATTCGCCTCTGTATGTCTCTTAATGTAGCCATTGGTAGTTACCTATTTTTCGCTCGGGGTGAAGATTGCCTTGAAGTCCTCAAGTGCGCTTTTAACTTTGCTCTCGGTTGCATCGTCGATCTTCTTTTTCTCGCGTATTTCTTCGAGCAGAGCCGGATGTTTACTCGTAAGGTAGTCGGTAAGTTTTACTTCATACTCCTGAACAGACTTTGTCGGTATGTCGTCAACGTAGCCGTTAGTGGCGGCGTATATGACAAGTACTTGCTTTTCAACCGGCATCGGAGCGTATTGCCCCTGCTTGAGTATCTCGACAAGACGCTCGCCGCGGGCAAGTTGTCTTTGAGTAGCAGCGTCAAGGTCGCTTCCGAACTGGGCAAACGCCGCGAGTTCCCTGTACTGTGCAAGCTCAAGGCGAAGCGTACCTGCAACCTGCTTCATGGCCTTTACCTGCGCACTACCTCCAACACGGGAAACCGAGAGGCCAACGTTAATGGCAGGCCTTACGCCTGAGTAAAAAAGAGAAGACTCAAGGAAGATCTGCCCGTCCGTGATGGATATGACGTTTGTCGGGATATAGGCGGAGACGTCTCCTGCCTGGGTTTCGATTATGGGCAGGGCCGTAAGAGAGCCGCCTCCGATTGAGTCGTTAAGTTTTGCAGCCCTCTCAAGCAGTCTTGAGTGAAGGTAAAACACGTCTCCCGGATATGCCTCACGTCCCGGAGGACGACGGAGCAGCAGCGAGAGCTGGCGATAACTAACGGCGTGTTTTGAAAGGTCATCGTAAACAACCAATGCGTGTTGTCCATTATCACGAAAATATTCTCCTATGGCGCATCCCGAATAAGGGGATATGAACTGAAGCGGGGCAGGCTCGCTTGCCGTAGCAGACACGATGCATGTATATTCAAGCGCTCCGTGCTCGCGGAGTTTTTCAACTATAAGGGCGACCGTGGATTGTTTCTGTCCGATGGCGACGTATATGCATTTAACGTCAAGGCCCTTCTGGTTAATGATGGTATCGAGCGCAACGGCTGTTTTCCCTGTCTGGCGGTCACCGATAATAAGCTCACGCTGACCACGACCAATGGGGATCATGGAGTCAACCGCTTTGATGCCTGTTTGAAGCGGTTCCTTGACCGGCTGCCTCTTTACGATACCAGGGGCCTTTACCTCGATCTTCATGGAGTGTTCGGTCTCGATTGGCCCAAGACCGTCAATTGGCTGGCCAAGGGCGTCAACGACCCTGCCAAGCATGGCGTCGCCAACCGGTATCTCAACGATCCTTCCGGTCCGTTTTACCGTGTCGCCTTCCTTGATTGTGTAGTCCTCGCCGAAGATAGCAACACCGACGTTGTCTTCTTCAAGGTTGAGCACCATGCCGTAGAGGTTTCCGGGGAACTCTACCAGCTCTCCGGCCATTACTTTTTCAAGGCCGTATATTCTGGAGATTCCATCGCCGACCGATATGACAGTGCCGACTTCCTCGACGTTGATTTCCTTTTCAAAGCCCTGTATCTGGCTTTTTATAAGTTCGCTGAGTTCCTCTGCTTTAATCATTGTTAACTCACCCCTTCTAAAAGTTTTTCCTTCATTTTTGCAAGTTGTGTTTTTACACTACCATCGAGTATGAGATTGCCTATTCTTATTACTATGCCCCCGACGAGGTCTTTATTCTTGTCAAGTTCAAGTATTACGTTTTTTCCTGTCTCTTCTTTAAGGCGCGTGGTGACTGCGTCAAGAAGCGATTTGTCGAGTTCGTCCGGCGCGGATATGGTAGCCCGCACCCTTCCCGCACTATCGTCTTCCATAACGCCGTATGCTTCTATCAGGTCGTCAAGGATCTTTAATTTTCTTTTTTCAACGAGTATGTTGATAAGTCTCGTTACCTTTACCGAGATCTCTCCTGCCTTGCCAATGTTATCTACAAGCCCCTTCCTGTCGGCAAGGGCGTACATTGGATTTAAGAGTATCTTGCTTAAAACCGTATTGATCTTAAAGACTTCAGAGAGGGTCCGCAGTTCATCTCCATATACCACGGTTGCCCCGTCTTCCTGACCGATTTCAAAAATTGCCCGGGCGTATCTTCTGGCAGTAACTGTGTTTTTCATCAATTAAGCCTTAATTTTTCAAGATATGATTTTGTGATACGTTCCTGGTCGTCGGGTTTGATCTCGCCCGCTATGATCTCTTTTGCAAGCCCAATGGCGACGTCTGCCATGTCCTTGCGTATCTCGTCCTTGGCCCGCTTGATTTCCTGCTCCGCAGTGAACTTTGCCTGCTCCCGCAGGCGAACGGCCATGTCCCGGGCTTCCTCGGCAAGTCTTGCTTTTTCCTTTTCGCTCTCGGCCTTTATCTGCGAACGAAGCTCCTGGATCTTACCGTCGAGTTGACTGAGTTTTTCCTGATATTCCTTTAGTTTCTCCTCGGCCGCAGCTTTTATTGTGGCCGCTTCTTCAAGGTCGGTCTTTATTTTCGCGGACCTGTCACCGAGGCTTACCTTTATAATCTTTTTCCACGCAAACACGACGGCGATTACAAGAATTGCGAAGTTTACTAATTTGTATTCGTTAAGTTTTTCCAGGAGAGTGCTTTCGCCACCCCCGCCGGAGGCCAGGGCCACGGCAGGTATAACTTGCAGGAGTACGGCAAGAACCGCCACTGGTACGGCCCTGTCGAGAATCTTCGCTGCAATGCTTCGTCCTATTTGAGGGGCCTCTTTATGAAGTTCCTCTTTTGTTGCGCTTTTGTTCTTTTTAATCTCCACCCTCATGTTGGACAGTTCGTGCTCTGCCTCCGAGCGCGAGTGCTCAATGAGGGCCTTGCCCTCTTCCATGGTCGCTTTCCTGATGACCGCCATCTCGTCCTGCGCCTTGAGTTCCGCCTCTTTAAGGCGCTGTTCATAGTCCTTCCTGCCTTGCTCGACTTCCGCGCCCATTGCATCGGCTTCTTTGGCGCTGCCTTCGGTCAGTTTCTTCCTTTCGGCAAGGATAGCAAAAAACGGCTTAAAAAGAAGCTGGTTCAGTATGATGTACATAATAATAAAGCTTATTATTACGAATAAAAGCGCCTTTGGATCAGGTATAATATTCATTGTTTGACCTGTGTTTTCCTCTACTTAAAAATGCAGCGTTGAGTGCGTTTAAAAAGTGTTCTGTCTCGTTCTTTTTTGTTTTCAGCAGGCGTATTCCCTGCCGTTTAATTATCTATATGGGTCTGATATAAATGTCATTTTCTACCATATACTTACGTGCCGTGTCAAGGCTTAAGAAGGCGGGCGGGGTGAAGTTTTTTTGAAGGGTTTTTTGCAGGCATATAAAGGATAGATCGTGTTTTGTATTTAAGGTGTGAGAGTGGGTCTGATACCGCCCTAAGTAGCGTTGGAGGAGAACTGGCAAATTGATGAAATGTTGCGTTTTTTACTGTTTTCAGGTGTTTTTTTGATGTTTTAGAGCTTTTTTAGCGTATAAGCCCGACTTCCTATTCCAAGGGTTTCGGCATGTTTCAACTGTACTGTCCAGTCAATGTCCGGGTGGGTGCCTCGGAATTTATCCTCTCCCGGTGCGTGACCTGACTTAAGCGCTGTGTTCTCACAACCCTGCTCTGCATTTACAAGATCCACCGAGGCCTGGTCTATGGCCACCGGGTCGGTGCTCGCGAGTATGCCAATGTCCGGTACGATTGGTGCGTCCGTGTGTCCGTAGCAGTCGCAAAGAGGGCTAATCTGCGTAAGGAAGCTTATGTAAACACTTGTGTCTTCTTTACCCTTTAATATACCTTTTACGTGTTCTGCCATTTTTTCCTGCACAAACTCGGCGTTTGCGTCCCACTGGATTTTTATCGTGCCTTCCGGGCACACGGCAACGCAGTGGCTACAGCCGATGCAGAGTTTTTCGTCAATCACCGCGACCTGACCGACATCTATTGCATCGGTCGGACACATTACCGTGCAGTCGCCGCAGGCAGTGCAGTTTTCCGGACTTATAAATGGTGCGTTTCCCGAGTGCTGGAGGAGTTTGCCTTCCCTTGTGGCGCATCCCATGCCGATGTTTTTAAGCGCCCCGCTAAAACCTGTCAGCTCGTGGCATTTGAAATGCGTCAGAAACACCATTGCGTCGGCCGAGGCTATCTCGCGGGCAACGCTTATTTGGGTGAGGTGTTTGCCGCCGGTGATATTTACGGTCTCTTTGCTTTCTCCCCTGAGGCCGTCTGCGATTATAATAGGTGCGCCGGTGACGGAGTAGTCAAAACCGTTTTCAATGGCGTTTTGTATATGCGATACGCTGTTTGTCCTGTTGCCGACGTAAAGCGTGTTGGTGTCGGTGAGGAACACGCCTGCGCCTGTTTTTTTAATCCTGTCCACAACGCGCCTTACGAACACCGGACGTATATAGGCCGTGCCACCTGCTTCACCGAAGTGGACCTTGACCCCGACAAGCTGGCCTTTCTTGTACCGTGCGTCTATGTCAAGGCAGGTCATAAGCTCGCCTAGCTTATCAAAGAGCGTGCGCTTGTTTTTAGCTCGCAGGTCTGTGAAGTAGACTGTGGATTTTTTCATTTTAACCTGTCTGACGTTTTATATGCTTCTTGCCTTAAACTTTCTGAGGTCTTTTACTATTGTGATTTTGTATATATATAAAAGCACGAAAAAGAGGATTATTGTAGTGATAATCATCCAGGATACTGCGACAGAACTTGCTTGGGCAAACGCTTCCTCGTCAAAAGGTTTGTACTTGGCAGGAGAAAACGTGGTGTGAGGGAGCAAAATTCTATAGCCAATATAGCTTGGTAAAGTATAAAGTAAGACCGTAGATATCAAAACGACAATGGATTTTATTTGAAAGCCTTTATTCATTTTACTCCAATTAGCAGAGTCAATGCTTGTTGAATTAAAATACAGGGCAATCCAGAGGGCATAAAGTATAAAATAAAGGGCAAGTATCAATGGCGTAAGCAGCGTGTAGTAAGAGTAAACCAGGTAAACACTCACTAAGATTGTTTGAACGGTTATGCTCAAAGCCATAACAATACGTCTTTTTTTGATCTTTTTGTTATTAGTAATTTTTAAAGACGTTGCCTCCATGCCAGCAATAAGTGTCATGGTGAACCCAATGCTCAAGAGTGAAACTATTTTTATGGCTGTTACAAGTTCAGAGACACTATTGAAGTTTTGGAATGCAAAAAAATTTGATAGGTAATTAAGTTCAAACAGGGTTTTCGAAATAAAGAAGGTACTTATAAAATAAAAGATCATGTAGTCAGAGACATGCTGGGAGATATTTTTTTGTGGTCTACTCATTTTAATTTCTCTATATTTGTCTTATTGCGGGGATTAATTGGAAGATTGGCGTTTACCCAACCCCCTTGCCGCATTTGTCGCATTTTTCAGGTACAAACTTCGTCTTCCAGAATATATCGACTATTATAGCTTTAAACGTATAAAGGGTCTCGGAGCAGTGCGGGCATTTAAGCCCAAGCACAACCGCGAAAAAAATCATGGGCAAAATTATCTGCGGGATGTGCGAGTAGGCAACAGGCTGCCCAAGGTTTCGCATAAGCGTTGGTCCGGCAGTGGCAGACAGCACCCCGCCGATAACCCATATTATAAGTAGTGTTTGAATGGTTTTTTTTGTTTTCATAAAAGTTGCTCGTTATATCTCAATTATCATTGGCAGTATGACCGGCCGGCGCTTTAGCGCCTTGTTGAAAAAACGCCGTAAGGCGCGCCTGACTTCTTCTTCTACTTCAAGACGCTCGCTTTTTGCCTCTATGTTTATGTCCTCAAGCGTTTCTATAACGCGTTGGCGGGCAGCGTCTATTAATTCTTCACTTTCTTCCTCGAACACCACGCCGCGCGTCACTATGTCCGGGCCGTAGATGATCTCGCCTGTTTTTTCGTTTATTGCAACGACCGCAAGCACCATGCCGTCGCTTGAAAGGTGGCGGCGGTCTTTCAGCACCATCTCGCCTACGTCGCCCACCCCCTTGCCGTCGACAAACACCTTGCCCGAGTCCACTCTGTCTATTATCTTAACTTCTTTCGCAGAAACTTCAATCACGTCGCCGTTTTCGGCGATGACTATTTTTTCTTTTGCAACGCCGGTTCTCTCCGCAAGTTTCGCGTGGCGTGCAAGGTGTCGGTACTCGCCGTGAATAGGTATGAAGTGTTTCGGTTTTGTAAGATTTATCATTATCTTAAGCTCTTCCTGGCTTGCGTGGCCTGAGACGTGTACCTCTGAGACCTTTTCATATATCACCTCCGCGCCGCGTCTGGACAGGTGGTTCATCATGGTGGAAATGGCCTTTTCATGGCCTGGGATAAAGCGCGAGGATAGTATCACTGTATCGCCGTCCGTGATCTTGATCTGTTTGTGGTTGTCAAGGGCCATGCGCGTAAGTGCGCTCATGGGTTCGCCCTGACTTCCGGTGGTAAGGAGTACTGTCTGCTCGGGCTTTAAGTCTTTCTGGTCTTTCAGGTCTACAAGTAGCCCGTCCGGCACCTTTAAGTAACCAAGCGCCCTTGCGATGCTTGCGTTCTTGACCATGCTCCTGCCGTTCAGGATAACGCGGCGGCCCGACTTTCTTGCCGTGTCGAAGACCTGCTGCATGCGGTGGATGTTGGATGAAAACGAAGCGACGATTATCCTGCCTTCGCAGTTGGAAAATATCTGCTCGAACGACGCGCCGATCTCTTTTTCAGATAAGGTGAAGCCTTCCCTGAAGACGTTTGTAGAGTCGGATAGAAGCAGCTTTACTCCCAGTTCCCCGTAGTGCGAAAACCTGGCGTAGTCCGTTATCTCTCCGTCAACAGGTGTCTGGTCAAGCTTAAAGTCGCCCGTGTGTATGACGGTTCCCAGGTCCGTTGTTATGGCAAGAGATACCGCGTCTGCTATGGAGTGGCAAACGCGGATAAACTCTATTGTAAAGGGGCCGATGGTTACGACTTCCCTTGGCCTTACTGTCTGGAACTTTGTGCTCTTTACAAGGTCGTGTTCTTCAAGCTTGTTAGCGATAAGACCGCGCGTCAGGGCCGTGGCGTAGACCTTTGCCTGGACTTTTTTCAAGATAAACGGGAGTGCGCCGATGTGGTCTTCGTGACCGTGGGTTATGACGAATGCCCTGAGCCTGTCTTTATTTTTTATTATGTAGCTCGCGTCCGGTAATACAAGGTCGATGCCCGGCATGTAGTCGTCCGGGAACATAAGGCCGCAGTCAACCACGATTATCTCGCCGCGGTATTCGTAGGCCATCATGTTCATGCCTATCTCGCCAAGCCCGCCAAGCGGTATTATCTTAAGTGTGTCGTTTGTGTCGTTCAATTTTTTCTACCTTCCTTTTTTTAAACTACTGTTGTTGTCTTGCTTTACGCCCGGGTTTTTAGTTTGCCGATTAAACAGTGACGCCTGCTTCGTAGCGCCGATTGGTGACGCCTGCTTCGTAGCGCCGATTGGTGACGCTTACTTCGTAGCGCCGATTGGTGACGCTTACTTCGTAGCGTCTATTTCATCGAGCAGTTTTTGTATGGCCTCGGTTGTCTGCTCAATGATTTCTTTTTCTTTAACCCCGGCAGTTGTTATGGGTTTTCCAAGTGTAACGTAGGTGTGTGACGGACTTACCGAATAACGCCCGATTTTCATGATGTCCCTTGTGCCTCTTATTGCAACAGGTATTATCGGCACTTCGCTTTTTACCGCAAGGTAGAAGCTGCCTCTTTGAAAGGGCAGGAGCGTGTCCGAGGTGTTTCTTGTGCCTTCGGGAAAGATGATCACTGACGTGCCGGCCTTGATTTTTTCGACGGCCCTCTTAAGGCTTTTCATAACGAGCGAGGCGCGCCCCATGTCCATCGGGATGTAGCCTGCCATGGTCATTGTCCAGCCGATTATGGGTATGCTAAAGAGGCTTCTTTTGGCTATCCAGCGAAACTGCACAGGAAGCATTGCCTGCACGACCGGGATGTCGTATGTGCCGGAGTGGTTTGCAGCGAGTATGACCGGGCCTTCCGGGATGTTCTCGGCCCCTGTGACGGTTACGTGAACGCCGGACAGCGCAAGCACGATCTTCATCCAGAACGCCCCGACGTTATGTACGCCGTTGCCCGACTTGTCTATGATAGCCGCAATAACGGCGCAGGGAAAAAGTACGAAGGTTGCCGGAAGCCCAAGGCTCCACAGAAGTAAAGTTCTAAAAAACATCCGGCTATAATAACTTTAAAGGGGATTTAAGTCAAATAGGGTGGGGGTGGGTGTGCTGTATAGTTTAGATTATATGCGAAGCCACATTAAAAATATATATGTCAAAAAAAGATTGAGATTGCCATTAAGAATAAAACGGGAAAAATTTTGTAAAGTAATATATTTTATTCTTCTTGTCTTGAAGACTATCCGGGCATGGAAAATTTATGATGTGTGAAGAAAAAGTATACAGAATATGCTGCTACGGAAAAAATAACAAAAGCTAAAAAGGAGTAAGTAAAAAGCTTTATAGAGGAATGTATTCTGTTTTTATAGGTGAAAACGTTTTCATTCTCATCATCTTCGAGGCTATCCAGGTAGGGAAGCCATTTGACAGGGTTAGGCCAGCCCGCCACCGTAATAAGTTCTTGCCACCTGCGAAAGTTGTATGTTCTGAGGTGAGAAAGGAGTCTTGAACTGTTAAATATATATCTTGCAAGAGTAAGCAGCATTAGTATTTGAGTTAGAAAAAAAAGTATGAATATAAGGGCTATAATAACTAATACCGCTATAGTAATAATTTCTGCCATGTTTTTTACCTTATTCAGGTTAATAGAAAAACTGTTTTTTTAACGGCTTAAGGGCGCCGTTACGGTTTTTTGCGTTACCTTGCTCCGAGTTTACGAAGTAAAATAGCCAAATCGTAATGCTTACCGGAAAGGGCACTGTCCAGAGGAGTATCACCGTGGATAGTTTTTGCGTTAATATCAGCGCCTTTTTCAATAAATAACTTTACTAATTCCGTGAGGCCTGCTCTTGCTGCATGATGTATGAGGGTATAGCCATAGTTGTCTTGCAAATTAACGTCTCTGCTAACGTCGGCTCCATTAGAGATTAGTAACATGGATATTTTTGCTTTAATTGCTTTTTCCGTATGGTATCTGGAAAGCGCGTAGTATAAAGGAGTTATATTTTCGTTATCATTTGTATTGATAATAGCAGCTTCTTTGATCAGCAACTCAACCACGGCTGCATGCCCCTCGCCTGCCGCCTCGTGCAGAGGGGTTCTTCCTTTGTCAGTTTCAGCATTTACATCAGCGCCTTTGGCTATGAGTAATTTTGCTGTTTGCGCATGTCCCCTGTCTGCCGCTTCGTGCAAAGGTGTTCTGTGGTGGTAGTCTTTACTATTTACATCAATACCTTTGTTAACAAATAATTCGACTATTTCTGTATGACCGTTTTGTGCGGCTTTATGAATAGGGGTGATATCTAACGGAAACCCGTACCTTGGATTGATGTTAGCGCCGCTGGCAAGCAGCAGCCTGACTATTGCAATATTGCCTTCGCCTGCTGCATGCTGCAAAGGAGTATCATTATGCATATCTAACATGCCGAACATATCTTTTTCATTAACGTCTGCGCCTTTTTCTATAAGCAATCTGACTATTTCCGTATTGTTGCGTATGATAGCCCAATACAAGGCAGTCTTGTTGTTTAAATTTGTATTATTAATAAAAATACGTTTGGATATTAATTTACGTACTTCTTCCACATTACTTTTTTCAACGGCCGAAACAAGCTTTCTGCCTCTATATTCCGGGAGAATTACGAAAAAAGTTGCAATTAAAATAATCAACAGACATATAAGAGTTAAGACATAGTATGGAGTAGTGCTTGGCCTGCTTTTTTGAGGGGCAGGGGTTGGTTTGGTTTCTTTTTGTGTCATCATCTCTCCGAAGCCGGGCAGAGGTTTGTTAGGAATTAACTGGTGTGTAAAACACAATAGAAATTACTATAACAATTGTACCCCATAGGTTACTTGTAGCGCAAGGGTATATTTGTTTCTTAAGGCATAAGTGAGTGGTGTCGGAATAAAGAATGTGCGTGTGTTGTGTCAGGGGATTACAAGAGAACTATTGCAGGAGACGCGTTATGCGCTTTCTTGTTCCTGGAATGCTACCGTGACGGCCTTTGAAACGCCGGGCTCTTCCATGGTGATACCGAAAAGGGTGTCCACCATCTCCATGGAGCGTTTGTTGTGGGTGATCAGGACGAATTGGCTGTGTACTGCCATCTCTTTAAGGAACCCGTTAAACCGGTCTACGTTTGCGTCGTCAAGCGGTGCGTCCACCTCGTCAAGCAGGCAAAACGGGCTTGGCTTTATAAGGAAGATCGAGAATATAAGGGCGGTTGCCGTGAGGGCTTTTTCTCCGCCTGAAAGGAGGTTAATGTTCTGGAGTTTCTTGCCAGGAGGCTGGGCTATGATCTCGATGCCGCATTCCAGTATGTCGGTGCTTTCGCCAGTGATGGTAAGTTCTGCCCGCCCGCCCCTGAAGAACTTTGGAAAGACCTCTTTGAACTTGGCGTTGATTTCCTCAAAGCTCTGGCGAAGCCTCTCTCGCGTGGTGCGGTTAATCTTGGATATTGCAGAACGGAGGCTCTCGACACTTTTGTTCAGGTCTGCCTGTTGCTCAAGCAGGAACTCGTAACGCACGGAAAGTTCTTCGTATTCTTCAAGCGCGGATAAGCTTACCTCGCCCATTTTGCCGATCTTTTCGCGAAGCTCGGCAATGCGCCGGGTAAGGGCTTCCTGGTCCTCGGCTATCCGGATGGTCTCAGCGTCGGGTTCGTACTGGCGGATGTCCGTGCCGTAACGCTCTATGGCTGTTTCTTTAAGGTGAGCCATTGAAAGGTCAAGCTCGCGGATAGCAAGGGTTAAGTCGCCTTTTTCCATATGAAGCGAGTTTAACTCCGCTTCAAGGCCTTTTAAGTTTACCTCAAAGGAGTTTATCCTCTCGGTAAGGGCGGCGAGTTCTTCTTCTTTTAATATCTCTTCGCGTTTAACCGTGTCTTTATCCGTAAGCAGCCTTTGAAGCTCTGTCTTGCTTAGCTCCACCCCTTGTTTTTTCCCTTCGATCTCTGTGCGGTCGTTTTCTATCTCCTGCGCTTTTGTCCGGCACTTACAGTCGATTTCTTCACTAAAGCGTTTTTTCTCGTGCAGCTGAGTCGAGAGGTGCTCGAAACGC
>CBDUXY010000063.1:0-13832 GCA_965371305.1 uncultured bacterium | reverse complement strand
GTGGTCATATATCCTCTAACTGCTCATATTTGATTTTATTTTTTCATATTAATTAATATAAAATATTCAATTTGAAACTATTTGTCAATATAAAACATGATAAACAAGAAACTGATTTTTAGCTTTTTAAAGCTTAAAAACCCCCTCCGGGCGGCTTGCGCCACCCGGTTTAACAGAACTTAGTAGTTCTCCCCGAGCAGCTCAAAATGCGCCTGCGGGTGTGCGCAGGCAGGGCACTCATCCGGTGCCTCGGTGCCTCTGTGCAGGTGTCCGCAGTTGCGGCAACGCCACACGACCTCAACTTCTCTCTTAAACACCCTATCCTTTTCTATGTTTTCTGCAAGGGCAAGGTAGCGCTTTTCGTGGTACTTCTCGGCAACGGCGATTGCAGCGAACGCGTCGGCGATATCCTTGAACCCTTCTTCAAGCGCTGTTTTTGCAAAAGACGGGTACATCTCTGTCCACTCGTAGTGCTCACCTGCTGCTGCGGCCTTCAAGTTCTCCTCGGTCGAACCGATGGTGCCGAAGGGGAACGACCCTGTAATTTCCGCCTCCCCGCCTGTCATGAATTTAAAAAGCCGCTTTGCGTGTTCCCGCTCCTGGTTGGCGGTCTCGGTGAAGATGTCGGACATCTGTACGTAGCCCTCTTTCCGGGCCTTGTTTGCGTAGTAGGTATACCTGTTCCTTGCCTGTGACTCACCGGCAAAAGCTGCCATCAGATTTGTCTCTGTCTTGCTTCCTTTTAGTTCCATTTTAAATGCCTCCTTATAACTAAACTATATCACCACTTTTGTTTTTATGTGCAAAGCCCTGAGTAGGCAATTCCGGTTAAGTGTGCCATCTCGCGTTTCCATGTGCTAAGGTCGGCGCGGTTGAATTCGTTTAAATGCTTGTGTCCGCAGGCCCTGGCCATAATGCGCATCAGCTCAGCCGTTGATTCAAGAAACCGGGTAAGCTGCGCGCTCGCTGTTTTAACGTCGAGTTTTTTCCGCAGTTCCGCATTTTGCGTGGTGATGCCGACCGGGCAGTTACCAGTGTGGCAGATGCGCGCCGCAACGCAGCCGATTGACTGCAGGGCTGAGTTGGCGATTGCCACAGCGTCGGCTCCGAGGCAAAGGGCCTTTACAAAATCAGCCGGGGTGCGCAGGCCGCCTGTTATGATAAGGGTCACGTCCTTGCCTTCCTTTGACTCGTCAAGATAACGCCTGGCCCTTGCAAGGGCCGGTATGGTAGGAACGGAAATGTTGTCTCTGAGTATCATGGGCGAAGCCCCGGTACCGCCTCCGCGGCCGTCTAAGATTATGTAATCCACTCCGGCGTCGAGCGCAAACTGTACGTCCTCTTCTATGTGGTTGGCCGACATCTTCATTCCTATTGGTATACCACCTGAGATTTCGCGCACACGGTCTGCGAATGCGCGAAAGTCCTGGGGTGTTTCCAGGTCGGCAAATCTTGACGGGGCAACGGCGTCTTTGCCTGTTTCTATATTACGTATGCCTGCGATTTTCTCCGTTACTTTGGCTGCCGGAAGATGTCCGCCAACGCCTGTTTTTGCGCCTTGCCCGGCCTTGAAGTGAAAGGCCTGGACTTTGCCCGGTATATTTTCGGAGTAGCCGTATTTGGCAGTTGAAAGCTCAAAGAGGTAACGCGAGTTTGCGGCCTGTTCTTCAGGGAGCATGCCGCCTTCACCCGAGCAGATTGCGGTCCCCGCGCCCTCGGCCCCTGTTGCAAGGGCTACTTTCGCCTCCTCTGAGAGTGCGCCGAAACTCATGTCCGATACGAAAACAGGAATTTTCAGGTGAAGCGGTTTTTTTGCTTTTGTCCCGATGGTCACGTCAGTGCCGACTGTCGCGCCGTCTGCAAGCGGACGAATTGCAAGCTGCGCTGTAAGTACCTGCAAGTCGTCCCACAGAGGCAGGGTCCGGACCGGCACGCCCATTGCAGCAAGAGGTCCGTGCATGCCTATTTTGGTCAACCCGTGCCTTGCAAGCGTCTGGATAAATTCAAGGTTGGTTTCGACCGTGTTTGTGTTTGCACGAGTGATGTTGTCCTGCGCGCGTTTCCCCGGCGACCTGTCTTCTTTAAGCTTCATGTGCGAGCCGTCGCAATAAGGTTTATTACCCGTGTGTTTGCAAAGGCAAAGCATGACTGCCTTTTGTTCGTCCAGGGTGAACGCGGTCGGGGTAAAACCGCTGCCTTGGTGCGAGCCGTCGCAAAAAGGCTGGTTTGCGGATTTGCCGCACGCACACCAGTGGTACGTGCCTGCTTCGAGTTCCAGGCGTATTGGTTTCCTGGCAGCTACCTTGGGTTCTTTTTTTTGCCCTGGCATATTTGTTCCCCGGACCGGTAGTTTATTTTAAATGCGTGCCGTCGCAAAACGGTGCGTTGCCGGTTTGTTTGCACATGCAAAGGGCCACTTCTTTTTTCTCTTTAACCTCAAACGCCACGGGGCTGAAGTTCTTATCCTTGTGAGAAGCGTCGCAGAAGGGCTCATTTGTCGTGTGTCCGCATGAACACCAGTAATACGTGCCGGGTTCGAGTTCCTTGATGGCCGGGTTCTTGCCGGTTGAACTTGGTCCGGCACCGCATTTTTTATCGCTCATAACATGCTCCTTTCTGTCATGTGACAGAGATTTGGTTTTTAAAGCTTGCAGTGCGCGCCGTCGCAGTAGGGGGCGTTTTTCGTGTGTTTGCAAAGGCAAAGCGGAACGCGTTTTTTCTGTTTAATGGTGAATTCAACAGGCTCGAATTCCGTACCTTCGTGCGAGCCGTCGCAAAAGGGCTGGTTCGCTGACTTGCCGCAGGCGCACCAGAGGTACGTGTCCGGTTCAAGCTCCCTTACGTCAGGACGTTTGTCTGCGACGGTTGGTTCAGGGGTTGGTTCTGGTTTGCTGTCAGACATTTTTGAACTCCTTTAATTCTAGTAAGATTTGTGTTGTTATGATGCTGTTTCTTGACGCTCTCCAAAGATTTTTTTTGCTATGCCAATTTTCTCATCTTTACTCAAAAGTCTAATTCTATTCTTATTTAGAAATTCAAAATATACTTCCTCAATTATTTGACGCTTAGTTTTAACTTCAAACCATATAGATGGTGATTGCCCTGAGCCACAAATACAATCAATTAAAAGATCACTTGTGAAAGGAGGATAAAGAGATAGCTTTAAAGTGAATGGTAATAGTTCAGCCTCTGGTGGTAAACGCACATCTAATTTACTAATCATACTAATTTTGTTGTTAAAGAGAATTGCACCTGTCCAGCTGTTGCTATCGGATGAAGGATTAAATGTAATGCTACAGTTCTTGCCTATACCAGAATATAATGTAGCATTCATAAATAAATCACTGGCAATTCCAGGTCCTTGATTATTAATAAGAAATCCCATGCTTAAATGTATTCTGTCTGCGTCAAGCGTGGCAGGTTCTACAGAGAAAGAATGAAAAACATTAGGCTGAGGTCTATGTCCAAACATACCTGCCAAAACTGCATGAGGAGTAGGCTCAAAGTTTGAACCTGCTCTAATATAGTATCGGTGTTGGGATTTTCCCTTAACTATGACTTGGTGAGGTGCTTTCATACTTTTAGGTATGTAGGTTGCAACAAATCCTTCATCTTGATTATTTATTATAATAGGATGATTTTGTACTTCTGTATGTGGTGGAATTGTGCAACCTGAGACAGCACCTTCTATCCAGCTGAGAAATTTCTTTGTATCTTCGATAGGGTGTTTAGTGTGTGCGACATCTGCATTATTTTTATCCTTAGAACAATCAATTCCCCAAACAATAACGCCACCTTCTGAATTTCCAAACCCAGAGATAGCTTTTGCTAAGTTTTTTCTGTCATTGGTGTTGAATGTTTTGCCTGACCCATTTCTCTCAGAGCGTTTAAAGTCTAAAAACAAATCTTCTGATTGTCGAGTTTCAATAAACTCATCAATAGCTGATTCGCCTCCCTGCTTGATTCTATTAAAAATATCTTCTGCTCGTCCCATTAAAATACCTTACAATCTTGTTGATTATATTTTTTGGGTTAAAAATTTCTTTGCACATGCTAATGTTGCGTGGATATCTTCAATGAAAACGTCAAATGACTCTTTCGTTGATTCTTTTTGAAAAGTTTCACCTCCAAGGGTGTCAAGGTCTCCTATGATAGTGTCTCCCTCCTCAAGTTCACATCCTTCAAGCAATTCAATAATGGTATATTCACCATTCTCAGTTTCTATAGCCATCATCCCAGTACGATTATTTACTAATTTGATGATTCCACGCATATTGTTCTCCAATTATTATATTGCGGTAATTTTCTGCAAAGTTTTGTTAATCGCCTCCTTCCTTTATCGGCGGCAGGATTTTTTGTTTTGTTTTTTGTTGAATCAGTTTTTCCTCTTCAAGAAATCTGACGTAATTTACTATTTCGTCAAGCTCGGTCGTTGGCAGAAATATTTTTCTGACACCCATATCTTCGAGTTTGGCAATGTCCTCGTCAGGCACTATGCCGCCTGCAAAAACAGGGATGTCAAGGCCGCGTTCTTTCATAAGTTCAAAAACTTTTTCAAATATCACAAGGTGCGCCCCGGTGAGAGAGCTTATACCGATTGCTCCGACGGTTTCAGTCTCGGCAGTGTCAACAATCTCTTCAGGGGTCTTGTGCAGCCCGATGTAGTGGGTCTTAATGCCTGCGTCGTTAAGCGCGTCTTCCACCACGTGCACTCCGCGGTCGTGACCATCAAGGCCTATTTTTGCAAGCAGTACTTTCATGGCATTGCTCCTGTTTGTCTATCTATTTAGGCAAGCGGTTCGGTGTACTCGCCAAATACTTCTTTCATGGCGTCGCTTATCTCACCGACTGTGCCGTGCGCCTTTACGCACTCTATTATAGCAGGCATCACGTTATCGAACTGGCTGTTGCACACTTCTTTCAATTTCGTAAGAGCTTGAGCCAGGGTTTCATCATTGCGCTGCGCCCGTATTTTATCAAGCCTCTCTCGCTGGGTTTTTTCTACCTTCGGGTCGGCCTTGAAGGTCTCTATTTTTGGATTTTTTTCCGTGACGTAATCGTTAACACCGACAACTATTCGTTCTTTCGAGTCCACTTGTTTCTGATATTCGTAGGCCGCTTTTTTAATTTCACCCTGCGGATAACCCTCTTCAATGGCCTTTACCATTCCCCCCTTGTCGTCAAGCTCCATGAATATGCCGTAGGCCGCTCGTTCCATTTTCTTGGTAAGGGCCTCGACGTAATAAGACCCGCCAAGGGGGTCTACCGTGTTGGCAACGCCGCTCTCGTGCGCGATGGTCTGTTGCGACCTGAGGGCAATCCTTACGGCTTCTTCCGTTGGCAGGGCGTAGGTCTCGTCCATCGAGTCTGTGTGAAGGGACTGCGTGCCGCCAAGCACGCCTGCAAGGGCCTGCAGGGCAACGCGCGTAATGTTGTTGTAGGGTTGCTGCGCGGTTAAGGTGCATCCGGCGGTCTGGGTGTGAAAACGCAGGGCCATGGACCTTGGATCTTTTGGCATGTATAACATGCGCATCTCTTTCGCCCACATGCGGCGCGCAGCCCTGAACTTTGCTATCTCCTCGAAAAAGTCGTTGTGCGAGTTAAAGAAAAACGAAAGCCTGGGGGCGAACGCGTCAACGTCAAGCCCGCTCATAACGACTTGGTTTACGTAGGTCAGGCCGTTATAAAGGGTGTAGGCAAGTTCCTGCACGGCGGTGGAGCCGACCTCTCTTATGTGGTAGCCGCTGATGCTTATGGGGTGGTAGCGGGGCATGTGCTCTGTTGCGTAAACGATCGTGTCTTTTATAAGACGAAGTGAAGCGCCGGGCGGGTATATCCATTCCTTCTGGGCTATGTATTCTTTGAGGATGTCATTTTGAAGTGTGCCGCCGAGTTTGTCAGGGCTGACGCCTTGTTTTTCTGCAACACACACGTACATGGCAAGCAAGATTGCGGCAGGCGCATTGATGGTCATTGACACGGTTACCTGATCAAGCGGTATGCCGGAGAAAAGCCGCTCCATGTCGTCAAGCGTGTCTATGGCAACGCCGCATACGCCGACCTCGCCTGTGGCGGATTCGTGGTCGGAGTCAACCCCCATGAGCGTTGGCATGTCAAAGGCAACGGATAGGCCGTTTTCTCCGTGCTCCATCAGGTATTTAAAGCGTTTGTTCGTGTCCTCGGCAACGCCGAAACCGGAGAATTGCCGCATGGTCCACAAACGCTCCCTGTACATGGTCGGGAAAATACCCCTGGTAAACGGGAACTTGCCGGGTTCGCCAATGTCCTTTTCAAACGGAATATCTTTCAGGTCTTCGGGAGTATAAAGGCGGTTTATCTCAAGGCCCGAGAGGTTGGTGAATTTTTTTTCGTCTTCGGTTGTTTCCGGGGTTGTCTTTGGTGTTGGATCCTGGGTTGTTTTATTACTCATTTAAGCAGCTCCTTTGCTATTGTCATTCTCTGCATCTCTGAAGTGCCCTCGTACAGGGTCGTTATGCGCGCGTCGCGGTAGTGGCGTTCCACTGAAAAATCTTTTGTAAAGCCGTAGCCGCCGTGAACCTGTATGGCCGCGTAAGCAGTCCTGTTTGCCGCCTCGGAGGCGTAGAGCTTGGCCATGGAGGCCTCTTTGATAAAGTTCTTTCCGGCATCTTTCATGCTTGCCGCGCGCAAGACAAGCAACCTTGCCGCCTCTATTTCCATCGCCATATCGGCTATCATAAATGCGACCGCCTGGTGTTTTGCTATTGGTTTTTTAAACTGCACCCGTTCTTTGGAATAACTTATGCTTGCGTCAAGGCAGGCCTGGGCAATGCCAAGGGACTGCGCTGCTATGCCGATACGGCCTGAGTTAAGTGTAGTAAGGGCTATTTTGAAACCTTCGCCCTCCTGGCCAAGCAGATTGTCGGCTGGTACGGCGCAGTCGTCGAATATAAACTCAACCGTTTCCGAGCCTTTTATGCCGAGCTTTTCTTCGGTCTTTCCGATGGTAAATCCGGGCGTGTCCTTCTCTACTATAAACGCGCTTATGCCTTTGTGCCCCAAAGTCGCGTCCGTAACCGCAAACACGATTGCAAGGCTTGCGCGGCGGCCGTTTGAGACAAATAGCTTTGCACCGTTTAATATATACTCGGAGCTTTTTTTTAAGGCCGTGGTCTTCATGGCCGCAACGTCAGAGCCTGCCGCCGCCTCGGTCAGGGAGTAGCAGCCGATTCGTTTGCCGGAGGCAAGGTCGGGCAGATATTTCTTTTTTTGCTCTTCCGTACCGTGGCGCAATAGCGGGCCGCAGACAAGGCCGTTATTTACGGCAACAATCACGGCGGTGGACGCACACGCCCTTGCTATCTCTTCAATGGCAATGGCGAGCGAGACTGAATCCATGCCAGCCCCGCCGTACTGGGTAGGGACGTTAACACCCATAAAACCCTGGGCAGATATTTTTTGGACAAGCTCGTCCGGCACGTTTGCCTGTGAGTCGATGTCCCTTGCAAGAGGGAGTATCTCGTTTGCGGCGAAGTCGCGCGCAAGCTCTCTCATCATGCGTTGGTCTTCCGTTAGAGTGAGGGTGAGCTTAGAGTCCATAGGGTTAGTGTGTGTCCTTTGTTTAAAAAGCGTTATGTCCAGGAACTTCTGTATAAAGCCGGTAAGCTAAGTGAAAACTGGTTAATATTATTTTTCGTAGTATAAAATTCCGCATAGCGGGTTAAATACCCGGTTGCTTGCGGCGGAATTATACTTTACTATAGCACCGTTTTAAATATCTTTCAAATGCTTCGGTTTTGGGTCGTCAGGCTTTTTTTGTGTGTTTAGTCCTGCACTCGTTGCGCCCATGTTTAAGATAGTGAGGTGAGTGATGGCGCCATAGCCTGGTGTTTTTTAAGGTGAACAAGTATTGAAACGTTTAAGTAAAAAATGGGTAAAAAAATTAACTCGTTTATAAAAAACTATGCTATACTGTAAAAACTATAACTTTATGGTGATGGCAATGGCGCTAATCTCTACTCCTTAAGAAAACTCAAGTTAATTTTCATGTGCCCGCTGCGCTAAAAATCACTCTATAAGACTTTTATAGATATGTGTAGATGTTTGAGTAAACTAATGTCTTGCAATAAACAGGACCAGTTTGGTTTTCTTTGAAGCGGTGAGGCATCATGATTCATAGTATTAAATTCAAGCTCGGCGTAGTTATAGGCGGGTTCGTCTTTCTCATTACTGCAATAATTGCAGTTACGTTCTGGACCGTCAATCTGCAAAAAGACTACGCGCTTTTGATAAACCTCTCAGGGCGCCAGAGGATGCTTGCCCAGAAGTTTACCAAGGAGATATTCAACGATATAATTCCGGCCCAGGTAAGGGCCAACTCTCTGAAGGCGGCAGAGATAGCGACTGTGCAGATTAGTGAGGACAGGATTAAATACACACAGGCCGTGGTCGGCAAACTTGAGCGTGAGCTAAATGGTTTTAGCGCAAGCCGCCACTGGACCATAAATAAAGGGCAGGTGCCTTTGCCTGCCACGTTCATCCAGGAGGTCTCGGCCGAGATAAATAGTCAGGGGCTTTACCGCTACGACCTGCTGAGCCTGTGGAACATCAATAAGGAAAAGGGGCTGAAGACGGATTTCGAAAAGAATGGTTTCCATTTTCTACTAACAAATAAGCAGGAGCCATATTTTCGTTTTCTTAAATTCAAAGACAAGTTTGTCCTGCGCTACGCCACGGCCGACCTGGCTTCTTCCAGGGCATGTGTGGACTGCCATAACTCGCTCATAGAAAGTTCGAAGCGGGATTTTAAATTAGGCGACGTCATGGGTGTGCTCATTGTGACAATTCCCATTACCGGTGAGGTCGAGATAGGAGAGGCCTTGTTTGCCGGGTACGGGAATAATGGCAAAGGCGGCAAGTCGTCATTTTTAACAAAAAAAGTATTTGATGCGACGCAGGCGGCGCTGATGAAGGGCGGGCAGGCGCCCGTGGATCTTGCCATGACGGAGTTCAAAATATTGCCCCCGCCTCCGACGCCTGCGATACTCAGTCAGCTCGAAAAGGTGAAGGGACTCTGGGAGCAGATGCAGGAGAGGGCTGAAAATATCGAGACCTCTGCGGTTAACTCGCCCGAGTACCTTTCAGAGTTCATGGAACTCCGGAACATTAATTTATTGGTCAGCGCCGAGATGGACGTAGCCGTAGGTATGTACGAGGCTTTTTCAAGGGAGAAGGGAACCGAACTGAAGACGATACAGATATTTGTGCTCGGTATGTCCTTTGTTATTGCGCTTGCCACGGCAGGGGTGGGGTGGTACATGGTGAATAAAATGATAGTAGGTCCGGTTGAGAGGGTTGTGGAAATGGCCGAGGCAGTGGCAGGCGGAGACCTGGAACAGAAGGACCTCGGTATAAAGAAGACGAGTCACGACGAGATGGGCAAACTCAGGGATGCCTTGAACAAGATGGCCGTTGCGATCAAGGACAGAGAAGACAGGCTTATATCCGTGCTGGAGCTTGAAGACAGGATTAACACCGAACTTATAAGGGTAAGCCGGTACAAGTCAGACTTTCTTGCCAGTATGAATCATAAGCTAAGGACCCCTCTTAACCACATTATGGGTTTTTCCGAGCTCCTAAGCTCGGATAGCAGTCTTAAGCTTGAGGAACCCGGCCTCAAGTATGTAAAAAACATATACACGAGCGGTCAGGACCTGTTGAAACTCGTTAACGACCTCCTGGATTTTACCAGGGGCGAGGACAGGGAGGCGTTGCATGTAAAGGATTTTAATGTTGTCCGGGCCGTAGAAGATGTTGTGGATGATATAAGGCCGAGTGCGCTTGAGAAAGACCAGACCATAAACGTAGAGATTAACAAAAATGTTGGCTCTTTCAAGGGCTCCCCCGACCTGTTTACTCAAATGCTGCGAAATTTGGTTGTCAACGCAGTGGAGTTTACTCCTACTGGCGGGCTGATAACGCTTAAGGCAAGCATCGAGTCCGGTGATATAAAAGATATGCTCAGAGTGTCGGTTGCAGATACCGGCGAGGGTGTAGCGCAGGAAGACAGGGAAACCATCTTCGACCTTTTTAAGTCCGGCACTAAAGATATAGGAGACGGTGGAAGGCTGGGTATAGGGCTTGCGCTCACAAAAAGGTTCGTGGACCTGCACGGTGGCGAGATATGGCTGGAGAGTACGCCTGGCGAGGGTTCGACTTTTGTGTTCACACTGCCTGTCAAGGTGGACGCCGTACATAAAGGGGATGGGTAGAGGTAGATCAACCATCCCTTTGGAAGGTTTTTTTTAAAGCGCTGCCAACGAGGCCTGTCTGCATATAGCAGCCAGGTTTTTTTTGAATATCTTGTAACTTGCAAGTTACAAGGTTACTCTGATGAGTAAATTGCATGGGTGTCATTTTCCTTGCAGCGAGATTAATCTGTAAAAACAAGTTTGCGGTAGCTGCATAAAACCGGTTGGTAAATTTTTTAAAAAATGCTACAATAAACAAGACATAATCGTCTGGTTTATTTTGTGGTTGGCAAAGATGCCAGAATATACCCGAAAGCATCCGTAAACGCAGTTCAAGGCGTTTATTAGTTGATTGTCAGTCATTATGTCTTATCCCGCCATAATCTAAACCGTGTAATAAACAAGGTATTCAATCTGAGAGTTTTAAAGTCCGCAGGGCAGGTTTATCCGCTTGGCGGGTTAACGAGCCCACCCTGTGGGTTTAATGCCCACCTTGAGGTGCTGCGCACGGCAGATAATGCAATATTTATTTGCGTGTTTTAAGTTTCGTAAGTCTAAAAGCTGATTGCTGAATCTGCTCACCTTCAAGGTGTGCGAGGTTTTTCCCGGCATATTTCCTTTTGATACCCCGTAGCCGGCTCAGGGGTGGTTCACTTTGTTTGAGCTTGCCTGGCAGCTTATTTGCGCCTTGTGGCAAAGCGCCGGTTATGTAATCAGAAAGCAAAATACTCATAATATTTTCATAGCTCGCGTTCGGGCAAATTATATTTTCAAGACTCGCTTGTTTCCGCCCTCTGGCGGTTAACCGCCTTGGAGTTTAAGAATATAGAGAGATATTATGTTTGCAAGCATCAAATCAAAACTCGGCGTTATAATAGGTGGGGTCGTCCTTATCATATTTATTATAGTCGCCTTTACCTTCCGAACGGTAAATGTTCAGAGAAATTATTCCGTACTCATTAACCTGGCAAGCCGCCAGGGAATGCTTGCCCAGAAGTTCACAAAGGAAGTTTATAATGAAATAATCCCGACACAGGTGCGTGCACATTCCTTAAAGGCCGCTGAGATAGCAACGATTCAGATAAAGGAAGACAGGAAGAAGTATACCGAAGTGGCTTCGACCGTGCCGCCGAGCGTGCACCTGCCGTTGCCTGCCGAATTTATCAGAGACGTTTCCGCCGAGATAAATAAAAAAGGGTTTTACCGGTATGAACTCTTGAGTAAATGGAATGTTAATGCAGATAAGGGGCTAAAGACCGCTTTTGAGAAAGATGCATTTGAGTTTTTAATGTCTTTTAAAGACCAGCCGTATTATAAATTTCAGCAATATGGCGAAAAATTTGTGCTCAGGTACGCCACTGCCGACGTTGCCAGCTCAAGGGCGTGTGTCACCTGTCACAACAGGCTGAGTATAAAGTCCAAGAGGGATTTTAAATTAGGCGATGTTATAGGCGTGCTGATAGTGACCATCCCTGTTACCGATGAGATAGAGATAGGGAAGGCACTTTTTTCATGGAAGCCGTCAGGTGGCAACAGATCTTCTCTTGTGACGGGAGAGGTCTTTGAACAGGCCCTTGAAGTACTTTTAAGCGGAGGTCCGCCGCCACCCGGGGCTGGTTTCTCGGCAGATGTACACCTGCCTGCGGCCCCGACCGAGGACATACATCAAGAGCTTGGCAGGGTAAAAATATTATGGAGGATGATGCAGGGGAACGTAAAAAAGATTAATTCTGCGCCGGTTAATTCGCCTGAATATCTTGAGGAGTTTATGAAGCTTCAGGGGCTTAACATTACGGTAAATAAAGGGCTGGATAAAATAGTTAAGATGTATGTGGAGGTATCACGGGAAAAGGGGGTAAAGCTCAAGCAGTTGCAGCTCTATGCGCTTGCACTTGCGATTCTTACCACGATTATAGGGTGGTATATGGTTGACAGGTCTATCGTTACGCCTATCCAAATGATAGCAGACCTGGCAGGCTCTATTGCCGGAGGGAATCTTAGCCCAAAGGATCCTTCCATAAGGAGCAGCCGTGAATTGGACGCCTTGCATGATTCGCTTATCAGCATGGCAATTACTCTGAAAGACAGGGAAGAGAGATTAAGGTCGATTCTTGAGCTTGAGAAACGCATAAATGAAGAACTGATAAGGGTTGGAAGGTATAAGGCGGACTTTGTTGCAAGGATGAGTCATAGACTCAGGACCCCGCTTAACCATATTATCGGTTTTTCCTCAATGTTGCAGGATGGAGATGTAGAGGAAAATGCAGAACTCAACCGCAGGTATGCAAAGAATGTTTACGAGAGCGGGCAGAGTCTGCTTAAGCTTATTGAGGATTTAATTGCGTTTACAAGGAGCAACGACAGGGCGGCCCTTGATTTTAAGGAATTTAATCTGAAAGAAACGATAGAGGAAGTGGTGGAAGAGATAAGCCCGGACGTCAGTTTCAGGAAGCAGAACCTGGAAGTTGAAGTTAGAAAAGGGATTAAAACATTCACGGCGGATAAGGCAATGTTCAGGCAGATTCTTGAGAACTTGCTTGGTAATGCGGTCAGGTTCACCCCTGATGGCGGCAGTATCGGCCTGTTGGTTAGTTATGAGATGGAGGGGTATGAGGACGTGCTCAGGGTAGCGGTTAGCGATAACGGTCCGGGCATTGCGCCAGAGGATGTTGATATAATTTTCGACCTTTATAAGTCAAGAGAGAGGCACATAGGCGACGGGAACAGTCTTGGACTCGGGCTTGCCCTTGCAAAAAGTTTTGTAGACCTGCACGGGGGCAGGATATGGGTGAAAAGCGTTGTTGGAAAGGGAACTACTGTTATATTCATATTGCCGGTCAGGGAGCAAACAGGGGCAGGAGGAGCAGGGCAATTTGAAGGGGAAGGGGAAGGGGAAGACCGGGGCCCGGAGCTTCGGTAGTATAGCATAACCTGTCTTACCGGTTGACAAGCAAGCTGAGCCGGAATATCATCTTTATTATGGAAAAACTCTGGACAAGCATCACTGTACAGGCGTATATTTACGCGCCAAAGGTTTTTATTGCCCTGCTGGTTATGATCGGCTTTATTATAGCCGGCAACATAGCCAGGAGGGTGGTTTTACGCATCGGGGCAAGCGCGGATATTGATAAAGACGTAACCGGGCTTGTGGCGCGGGCGGCAAGAGGCGCGTTTGTTGTCTTCGGCGTTGTTACCGCCCTTGGTACGGCAGGCATAAACGTCTCGGCTCTTGTGGCCGGACTCGGGCTTACCGGTTTTGCGCTCGGATTCGCTTTGAAAGACGCCCTGTCCAACATGCTCTCAGGCGTGCTGATTCTCGTTTACAGGCCGTTTAAGCCCGGCGACAACATAATGGTCGCAGGCATTAGCGGTCGTGTTGTGAAGGTGGACTTCCGCTACACCACTATAGACAGCGACGGTGAAGGCAAGGTGGTGCTCATCCCGAACTCAACGCTTTTTACAAAGGCGATAACTATTCTGGATGAGGTGTAGGGGGGGCTTTTAATGGAAGGACGAATATATATTGCCGGTGCATTTTCATCTGGTGCCTATAGCAAATGTGGAAATAGTAGTGATAGAATTGATAATGACCCGCACTTTTGG
>CBDUXY010000062.1:0-13833 GCA_965371305.1 uncultured bacterium | reverse complement strand
TTATAAACAACATGGCGGAAGGCGGATTTCTCGTGCGTGTATCGGACGCAACTATCGTTTTCTCAAATCCCAAGTTCGACCAGATGTTCGGCTACGCACCTGGTGAACTTATAGGCAAACACGTTTCGGTTGTAAACGCGCCCACCGACATAGCGCCGGAAGATACGGCAAAAGAAATAGTAAAATCCCTGAAGCAAGACGGCGTTTGGGGTGGTGAGGTTTTAAACATTAAAAAAGACAGTACGCCTTTTTGGTGTTATGCCAACGTCTCGACCTTTAAACACTCGGTGTACGGTGACGTATGGGTTTCAATACACACAGACATAACCGAACAAAAACTCGTCAGAGATGAACTGGCCAAGAGCGAGCAAAGGTACAGGACCCTTACAAACGTTGCACCTGTTGGAATCTTCCAGGCCGACGCGACCGGACAGTACACTTTCGTCAATGAGATATGGTGCACAATTGCAGGGCTTGCGAGCGAAGAGGCTTACGGCACTGGCTGGTCAAAGAACCTGCACCCTGGCGACCTTGAGCGCGTGTTCGACGAATGGAACCAGTCGGTAAAAGACGACATGCCATTAAACTCTGAATATCGCTTTAAAAAACCTCCTGACGGTCAAATAACCTGGGTGCTTGGTCAGGCACAGGCCATAAAGGGCCCGGACGGGCAAGTAGAAGCTTACGTCGGCACCATTACCGACATAACAGAGAGAAAAAAACTTGAGGAAGACCGGGTAAAGATGCAGAAACTTGAGTCCCTTGAATCGCTTTCAAGCGGCATAGCCCATGACTTCAACAATCTTCTGGCAGTTATTCTAAGCAACATTTCGCTTGTTAAATTTGCCACCGACCCGGAAAAAGCCCAGTATAAGAGGCTTTTAAGCACGGAAAAAGCAGCGTTTCAGGCTCAGGAAATAACCCGGCAGTTAATGACCTTCTCGCGTTACACAAAACCCGTAATCGACCGGGTGCAGGTAACAGAACTACTTAACGAAGTTGCCGAGTTTGCACTGATGGGGTCAAACGTCAGATGCGAGGTGTCGGCGGCAAACTCAATTCCTCAGGTAACAGTGGACAGGCGGCAGATAAACCAGGCCATAACCAACATCGTGCTTAACGCAGACCAGGCAATGCCGGGCGGAGGAACCGTATATATAATGGCAGAGAAAATCTGGATCGGTGAAGCCGACAAATTACCCCTGCCAGAGGGAAGTTACGTAAAGATTTGCATCGAAGACTATGGCACAGGCATACCAAAAGATTTTATAACAAAAATTTTCGACCCATACTTCACGACCAAACAGGACAGAAGCGGCCTTGGTCTTGCAATCTCGCAATCAATCATCAACAATAACGGCGGACATATAGACGTACAATCCAACACGGGAAAAGGCACTATCTTCACCCTCTATCTGCCGGCAGCAAAGAAAACAACAGCAAAAAGCGCACTGACTGAAGACGAGCTGATAAAAGGCAGTGGACGGGTGCTTGTGATGGACGACGAGCCCATACTAAGAGAACTTATAGGAACGATACTTGAGGAACTCGGCTATGAATACGAACTCACAAGGCAAGGCGAGGAGGCCATAGACTCATACATCAGGGCAAAAGAAACCGGGGTGCCTTTTGACGCGGTAATACTCGACCTTACCGTAAGGGACGGCATGGGCGGCAAAGAGGCTATGGGTAGACTCCTTGAAATAGACCCGCACGTTAAAGGCATCGTCTCAAGCGGATATCCATCCGATCCGGCAATGACCGACCACAAGAGGTACGGCTTTTGCGAGGTCATTGCCAAACCATTCAAAATCACAACACTTAGTCAGATACTTATGTCTGTAATAAATAAAAAAGCCTTAGAACCACCCCCCCCCTTCGTTACGCGCAACACACGTTAGTTTTCCATGCTATACTTTTATAATAAAGACAATGTAAACCACCCTACTTTTACTTTCCCTGCAAAAGTATGGAGTTGTAAAATTATATGCTTTTATCCTGTTGAATCCTGAGCAGGAACTCCATAATAAAAACAGACAATGGGGTTGACATGAGCGACGCTGCGGAAAACTTGAACAGGTTTAAAAAAAGACACAAGAAACTCTTATTAGGCATAGCCGTATTTTTCGCCCTTTATACGCTCTTTGGCTTTCTTCTGCTGCCTTTTATCGTTAAGTCAATGCTGACGTCCAGACTGACTGAAAATCTCGGGCGCACAACAGAGATCGAGTCAGTCAGAATAAACCCATACGCCCTTACCCTCAGGATTAACGGATTTAAAGTCAAGACTATATCCGCTGCTGACACATTCATATCATTTGACGAGTTATTTGTTAATTTGCAAGCTTCATCTGTTTTCAAGCGTGGGCTGGTGGTCAAGGAACTTCGCCTGGTAAAACCTGTCATAGATTTTTCAAGAAATAAAGACATGACCTACAACTTCTCAGACCTTATACCCACTTCACCAGGTAAAGCAGAGAAACCGCACACACAAAACGACAAAGACACAGGCTTTGCCTTTTCAATCAACAACATCCAGTTGCTTGACGGAAAGGTGGTATTCTCCGACCTTGCGAAAGACGTCACCCACAAGGCGAAGGAAATAAACATCACCCTGCCATTTATATCCAACATGCCGTCTGAGATAGAGAGCTTTGTCACCCCGTTGTTTTCGACAATCTTTAACGACACCAGGCTTGATTTCAAGGGCACGACCAAACCTTTTTCCAACTCCCTTGAAACAACATTTGATATAAACCTGACCGATCTGGAAGTGCCTTACTACGCGGCTTATTCACCGGTAGAACTCGACTATAAAGTGATGGACGGGCGCCTTAGCGCCAATACAACACTGTCATATATACAGTACGCCGACAAAACCCCGACGCTTGAATTAAAAGGCGGGGTCAGACTTAAAAACCTGGACCTTCGCGACAACTCGGGCGGTGAGATGGCAGGGTTTGAACTGCTTGTCGTAAAAATAGCCTCAGCCAAAATTTTTGCAAAAGACATACACATAAGTTCCATCCTTTTACAAAAACCTGAACTAAACGCCGTGCGTAACAAAAAAGGAATCTTCAACTTAGCCCTGCTTGCACCGGAGATGGAAGCGAGCGAGAATATAGAGGCCAAGACCACCGGCGATGAAGAGGCAGCAGGGAGTGAGGTAGGGTTGAACATAGACCAGATTAAACTCACGGGCGGCTCTGTGACGTTCTCTGACTTTACCACGCCCTCGCCTTTCAAAAAAACCATTGAGCCGTTTTTTGTCACTATCTCGGACTTCAGCCTTGCGCCGGACAAGAAAGCCTTGCTTGACATGGGCTTTTCAAACGACAATAGAGAACACATTAACATTTATGGAGATTTTTCTATTAACCCTGTCACCGCAAACCTGAGCCTCGACATAAACGGCATAATGCTGAGCCCGGTCCAGCCGTACCTGGAAGGAACCATGAAGGCCGCCGTAACGCGCGGCCGCTTTTCCACGTCAGGCAAACTTACTGCAAGCCTCACGCAACCGGACGGATTTAAGCTTAACTACAAGGGTGTGGCCGGTGTAAGGCGCCTTAAACTAAGGGACCGGGTGAATAAAAAAAGCCTTGCAAGTATCGGGTCACTCCGGCTCTCCGGCATTAACGTTGACATTAATCCTATGTCCATAGCAGTCAAGCGCGTCAGGCTCGGCGACTTTACCATTGCCCTTGGTGTAAATCCAAACGGAGAACTGAACATAAACCAGATACTCGGCAAACAAAAAACGCCTGCAACTATCACTTCCAAAGCTCGAACCCGGGCCCGGGCCGGGGCCGGGGCCGGGAGCGGGGGCGGACCTGAACCTCAATCCGCAGCAGCACAAATGTCCGCCACACCTGTTGGCACTGTAGTGGGAACAGAAAGCCACGCGACTGCCGAAACGGTTGAAGCCTCTCTTAAAGCGGCAACCGCCCAAGCACCCTCTGAAATAATCAGCACCGGGCCAAAAGCTACAGAGAGCGGGGAGCTACCGATAAGCCTACCTGAAATAACCTTTAAAAACGGCCATTTACGCTTTACCGACAACTCGCTTGCCCCTGTTTACAGCGTAGATGTAGTTGAAATAAAGGGCGCGCTTACAGGGCTTTCATCGATAAACAACAAACCGGCAACATTAAAACTTTCCACCAGGCTCGACAAACACGCCAATGTCTTAATCTCGGGGCAGATTAATCCCTTTTCAAAAAAACTTTTTGTTGACTTAAAATTCACTCTTGACGATTTTGAGCTTAGCAGCGTTACCCCTTACTCAGGGAAATACATAGGCTATACCATTGAAAAGGGTAAACTCATGCTCGACCTTGACTACGCCATAGACAAAAAGGAACTCAGAGCTGAAAACAAAATCATAATCGAGCAGATCACCCTTGGCTCAAAGATTGAAAGCGAGCACGCAACAGGCCTTCCCGTCAGGTTCGCGCTGGGACTTTTAAAAGACAGGCGCGGGGTAATCGACATAGACATGCCGCTTTCCGGGCGCACGGACGACCCCGAGTTCAGCGTTGCGGGACTTGTAATAAAAGTATTTATCAACCTTGTAACAAAGGCGGTTACTTCTCCGTTCGCCCTTTTGGGCGCATTAACAGGGGGCGGCGGAGAGGAACTGAGCTACGTTGAGTTTACGGCTGGAAATTACGAACTAACCGAAGACAATACAAAAAAGCTCGACAACCTCGTTACCGCACTTTACGACAGGCCCGGACTTAACGTAGACATAGAGGGTTATGTTGATACCGACGCAGACAGGGTTGCCGTAAGGGTCAAACGTTTTAACAATAAGATAAAACACCAGAAACTAAAGAAACTTTCGAGAAAAGAAAGAGAGACCGCCGTGCTCTCCGACATTACCATAGAGCCGGACGAGTATGAAAAATATCTATGGCGCGCATACAAGGCGGAGAAGTTCGAAAAGCCCAGAAACAGGCTTCGTATGACTAAAAAAATAGAGCCCGAAGAGATGAAGGCCCTTATGCTATCCCACATAATAATCACGGACGACGACCTTAGAGGGCTTGCATCAAACCGCTCAAACGCCGTAAAGCAATATATCCTTAATACTCAAAAAATCAAGCCTGCCCGGGTGTTCACCGTATGGCCTGAGAGCCTTACACCCGAGGAAAAAGAAAATCTTAGCAAAAGCCGGGTTGATTTTAAACTTAAGTAAAGAGTGTCCTGGTTGCAGCTCGTTCAGACATCTGGTAATTAATCTTAGAAAACTCTGTTATCGATCTCCATGAAGACAAGATTACTTAGCTACGCCTTCGCAACCCTGCGCTCGCAACGACTAACAGTGGAACAAATCAGATATTCCTTAACCACCACCTATATATCCCTCAAAAGCCTGTTAGAAGACGATTTTTCAATAATCATGCGAAACTCACCAAGTGATTTTTTAAGCTCCCCGAGCTCGCGCGTGCCGTGAACAGGCAAGGTGTCGTTGCCGGTTGCGTCAAGGGCCTTTAACACGCAACTTACAGTAAGCGTGCCGGGGTCCATGGCTAATTGATAATAAAGCTCGGCACTGTCGTCAATACGGCAGTCCATAAGCACCTTGCTTTCAACAAGAGAGCCGAGCAAAGCCCTTACCAACCGAATCGGTATAGAAAGCGTATGGGCCAGGTCGTCTGCCGTATGAGGCCCCCTCCCCCCTTTGCAGAAATCAGTTATAATCAAATAACACAACTGAAGCGAAAGTAACCTTTTAAAGTCGTAACTAACGTCTCGGCAGTAAGGCTCTAATTCATACGTATCAACGTTCTGGTTTGCAAAGGACAACTCCGCGCCAAAAAGCAACACAAGCCAGCTTACCTGCAACCAGATAAGAAACAGCGGCAACGCGGCAAAACTCCCGTATATCGCGTTATACTTGGCAATGCCCACTTGAAAACTGATATAAAGCCACTGGGTCAACTGGTAGATGGTTCCGGCAAACACCCCTGCCATAAGGGCTGACTTGAACTTTACTTTCGTGTTTGGGACAAAAATGTAGATAAAGGTAAATAACGACCATATGATAAAATAAGGGACAACCTTAAGCATAAGGGATATAGCCCCACTCATAGCCCCTATCCAGGCAATCTTATGCGAAAGCAACGCTACCTGAGAGGTTATAAATATAGTGATGCTTCCTGAAACGATTATAAGCATCGGGGCAATAAGAATTATTGAGAGGTAGTCAGTGAACTTTCTCTTGAGTGTCCGTGCTTTCTTTATCTCCCATATCCCGTTAAAGGTGCGCTCTATGTTTCCCATTACCTTTAAGACCGAATAGAGAAGTACAGCGACGCCAACGCCTGCCACCGTCCCGCCTTCGGTGTTATCAAGCAGGCTCCGGGCAAACCCTATGACCCGCCCTATGACCTCTTCATGGCCGGCAAACCTGGCTAACAATTCCTTTTCAAGCACCGTTTCCATGCCAAACCCCTTGGCTATGCCAAAGGCCATGGCTATCACAGGTACAAGAGAGAGCAGGGTGTAGAGGGTCAGGGCGGAGGCCCGGAGAAAGCACTTATCCTGATCTATCCCACGAAGCGCCAGAACAAAGACTCTTAACTGCTTTAAGAAAAATGACTTCCTGCCCGGCATATCGACGAGCCTGAACTGCCAGATACCGGTCCTGAGAAAATCCATAACACTCAGAATTTCAAACCATACTTTGCGCATTTCTCATCCTCCCCACCCCCGCTCCCCCCCTCAGCCGGGGCAAGTGCACTGCGAATAAATCAACCCCTGCGGGTTTTCAATCGAGAGTAGTCAATCTACATGGATAAATCAATAAAAGCCGATGAACCGGTCCACGGCAAGTCAGGTTGAATTAAACCCGCCATGCGGGCAAAAACATTACTTTACACATACACTAATCTTATATTAATATAGTTATACAAAAGTTACTGACTATACGCAATTTTTTTAATCTGGAAACTAACACCCTGCGTAAATTAAAATATCAGCAATCGAGGGTTTTTAAGAACTTGAGCATACTTATTGTAGACGATTCCAGAGACTTCCGGGTACTTTTAAAGATCATGCTGAACAACGCAGGATACGAAGACCTTATATTTGCAACTTCAGCAAAAGAGGCCTTCCTTATACTTGGCATGGCTGTTGGCAAACCGGACCCTAAAGATATTGAGTTGATACTCATGGACCTGTTCATGCCGGGCATGGACGGGATTGAAACATGCCGTCGCATAAAGGCCTTCCCGACTCTCCACGACATACCGCTTCTTATGGTTACGGCCGCAACCGAGCAAGAAAACCTTGAGATGGCTTTCGAGGCCGGTGTAAACGACTATATCACAAAGCCGCCCGGAAAGGTTGAGCTGCTCGCCAGAATTCGCTCTGCCCTTGCCCTGAAAAGTGAAATCGACCAGAAAAAGATCTATGCAAAAGAACTCGAAGAGCTCAACAAAAAACTCGAACGCCTGAGCATGGTGGACGGCCTGACCGGCATTGCCAACCGCAGGAGTTTCGATGAATATATAGAGCGCATGTGGGCCCTTGGAACGAGAAACGACATGCCGCTGTCGCTTATACTTATAGACATTGACAACTTCAAAAAATATAACGACACCCTCGGTCACATTGCAGGTGACGAATGCCTTAAACAGGTGACCGCAACAATTAGTAACTCTCTAAAACGCCCGGCAGACTTTGTAGCCAGGTACGGAGGGGACGAAATTGTCGTCTTGCTGCCAAAAACAAACCTTGAAGGCGCTCTTAACGAGGCAGGTACAATACTGAGGGCCGTCGAGGGTCTTAACCTGTTTTTTAGCGACCCGCCGTCGCCAACTGAGTCTAAGATCACCATAAGCCTTGGCGTATCATGCATGGTGCCTGATAGGGAAAAGACATATAGAGAACTCATTGAGTCGGCGGACAAAGCCCTTTACCAGGCTAAAAAAGCAGGAAACAACTGTATAAAAACCGGTACCTGAAGAGATGTAAACGCTTTATAATTTTATAAATTAGGCCAGGGAACTCTATAACAACACAATGCCCTGCTTGAGCTTTTAAACCCGGATATTAAAGGAGGGGGGAGGGGCGAAACAAGACATTTCCTCAACCTCCGCCTGCCCCCTTGGCCCCTGAGCCTTGCTCACCCCAGCGCCACTTAATAGAACCTGACGGAGCAATCCATGAAGTTTGGCCTTACTCTTAAAATAGCGGCTATCACTTTTGTAATTGCAACAATCGGCGTTCTATTTATCACATACGTTACATACAGCAGCGTTGACTCCCACCTTCAGAACCAGGCCATGAAGCACCTTACAAACGACCTGCACACCGAGGCTATAAGGCTTAAAAGTGTATATCAGAACACGCAACAAGACGCTACTTTCCTTGCTAACTCAGCCCCTGTGCTTGGTATTATGAGAGCAAGCCTTGGCGGGGGTTACGACAGAGAGCAAAAAACCTCCTTAAATTTATGGAAAAAACGCCTTGCTTCTCAATTTAAAATAATCATACAGCAGAGGCCGGAACTTCTCCAATTACGTCTTATCGGAGTCGATGACAACGGCCTTGAAATAATCAGGGTCGAAAGGACTTCAAAAGGCATAGTTATAATCAAAGACGTAGATTTTCAACACAAAGGACAAGGGAGCTACTTTAAAGAAGCGGTAATACTTAAACCCAACCAGATCTACTTCTCCGAGATAACCTTCAACAGAGAGCTTGGCAAGATATCCTATCCCCTGCAACCTGTCTTGCATGTCAGCACCCCGGTATACACCAAGAGGGGCGATGTGTTCGGCATAATCGTTATTAATACGGACTTCAAAAGGCTCATAAAAACCTTCCTTACACCTTCTCCTGACAGACAATTTTTTCTGACTAACAGTAAGGGCGACTACCTTTTTCACTCTGAAGGCGACGAACAACTTGCCTTTGAGCTTGCAGGTAGAAACAGGGTTCAAAACGACTTTCCTGTAAACGAATTCTTCTATAGTTCTAGTAAAAAAAACGAACTGGTCCTCAACATTTCAGAGAACAAACTCGGACTTGCACTGCAAAAATTTCGCTTCGACCCACTTAACCAGAACAGGGCAATCGTGCTTGGGACTACGGCGACCTATTCTTTGCTCGGGGCGCAATCGGCTGCGTTCAGAAACAATATTATCGTCATACTGGCGCTGGTCGTGGCCATTATCACCTGTCTTACAGCGCTTTCAACCCGCATAATCATGCGTCCTATAAAAAATCTTACAAACATGGCAAACCGCATAGCCTCCGGTGAAGAAGGTCTCGTTATGCCGCATATGGGGCAGGACGAGGTAGGGGTGCTCTCCTCGTCCATGAATACCATGCTCGCTACCCTTAACCGTTCGCGAGACGAACTAAAGACCCTTACCAACTCCCTGGAAGTTCAGATAGAAGAGCGTACAAAAGACCTGGCATTAAGCAACTACGCCATCGAAGCCTCACAAAACGGCATAGTAATCACCGATACAAGAAAAAGAATTATATACGCCAACCCGGCTTTCCTGCAAATGTGGGGATACGGAACAAACCAGGAATTATGGAATATAAACATTGAAACACTCTGGAAAAATGAAAACGAGTCAAAAGATGCGGCAAGTAGACTTGAAAAAAACGGAAGCTGGTCCGGGGATTTTGTCGGCAGGAAAAAAAACAACGATGACATACACATCCATATGCTTGTAAGCAAGATCAAAAAAGCTCAAGCCCTTACAGGATTCGTGTTTTCATGCCAGGACATACTGCTTCGCAAACTCACGGAAGATGCCCTTAAGGAAGCCAAGGAGGCCGCGGAAGCGGCAAACAGGGCAAAGAGCATTTTCCTTGCAAACATGAGCCATGAAATCCGCACCCCCATGAACGCCATCATAGGCATGGCCGAGTTACTTGACGACACCCCGCTTAATAACGAACAAAAAGAATACGTAGACGTATTCAGAAGGGCCGGAGGAACCCTGATAAACCTTATAAACGACATACTCGACCTCTCCAAGATAGAAAGCGGGCTGCTTGAGTTAAACGAATACGAATTCGACCTTGAAGATACAGTGGCCGGAGTTTTCGACATATGCAGCGTGGCAGCGCATAAAAAAGGCCTTGAGGTTGCATACCATATAGACCCGGACGTTCAAACACATTTTACAGGCGACGAGAACAGGCTTCGTCAGGTACTCGTAAACCTCATTGGCAATGCCGTCAAATTTACACACACAGGAGAGGTGATTCTCAAAGTAAGCCGGGCGTACGACGCAATAGAGACTCGTGAGGGGCAAGTAAAACTTCAATTCACTGTAATCGACACCGGCATTGGCATACCGGAAGAAAAACTTGATAGTATATTCCAGGAATTTTCACAGGTAGACGCAACGACCACAAGAGACTTTGGCGGCACAGGGCTTGGCCTTGCCATCTCAAAGCGCATCATTGAAAAAATGGACGGCAATATCGGGGTAGATAGCACACCAGGAGTAGGCAGTGTCTTTCACTTCACTGTCCACATGAAGGCTGCGTCAAGTGTCGCCACAATCGACACCGACAACGCACTCCCGGACGAGTTTTTAAAGACCCTTGAGAACAAAAGCGCCATTATAGTTGACACAAATGAAACCGGCAGGAACTTTCTGACCACCACCCTTGAAGACTGGGCAATGCGCGTCACAACCGCTTCGAGTGGCAAGGAGGCGCATGAATTAATTAAGAAAAGGGTAGATGCGGGGGAACCACATGATATAATCCTGCTTAATAACAGCCTTCCTGACATTACCGGTCTTTCACTGGCCAGTTCCATTAAAAACGACTTCGGGCTTGAACAAACAATCATACTGCTTCTTTCTTCCAATGCAAATAGCGCGGATAGGATCGCGGTCAGCGGGCTTGGCTGCTCCGGGTTTCTGACAAAACCTCCGAGGCAAACCCGACTGCTTCAATCAATCATAATGGCGTTAAATTCTAAAGAAGACACAGAAGAGAAGTTGCCGGAACTGAAAGAAGAAGAAGAAAAAATAGCCAGAGACGACACACGCGAACTCAAAGTGCTGCTGGTTGAAGACTCACTTGATAACGTACTACTTATAAAGGCATATCTAAAGAAACTTCCCTACGAGATTGTGGTTGCGGAAAACGGAGAAAAAGCCGTAGAACGGTTTAAAAACTCCCGCTACGACATAGTGCTCATGGACATGGAGATGCCGGTAATGGACGGGTACGACGCGACTGAAAAAATACGCGCGTGGGAGGAGCAACAAGGCATTGGTAAAACACCGATCAGTGCGCTGACAGCCTATGCCCTGAAGGAAGACACGGATAAATGCATCAAGGCCGGATGCGACCTCCACCTGAGCAAACCTCTTAAAAAACAGGTTCTCAAAGATGTCATAAAGCGTTATACTTGAAGAAAGGACTGACTTATGAAAGACGAGAATAAACATAACGAAGTGATAACAATACATGTCGATGAAGACATAAAAACGCTTGTGCCCATATTCCTCAAGGCAAGGGACAGAGAGGTCGAAGCCCTTGACTCAGCGCTTAGAAACAGGAACTTTGAGGTGATACACCGGATTGGGCACAATTTAGTGGGCACGGCCAGCGCCTACGGTTTCACAGGGCTTTCTGAAATAGGCGACGCCTTATGCAGTGCATGTAAAACAAAGGACGCGGAAACCATCTCGCGTCTTACCCGTGATTTTGCTGACTACCTGAAACGCGTTAACGTAGTCTACGAATAGGGCAATTCAACGACTCACACAACATAAACGTCACTGCCAACACCCCAAGAGTTCATATGACTCCCCCTACCCCTATTAAAAATGTAAAAGTTTTGCTAACAGATACCGGACTTGCCCCGGACTACCGCACGGTTCTTGCTGCAAACGAAGTACATATCTATCAAGCCCGTATAAAAGATATCCCTGATAAACTTACTAACTTCCTTTCAGACGACGAAAAGTTACGCGCGGCGCGTTACGTACTGACGCGTAAGAGAAAATCATTTGCCCTGTCGCGCGGCCTGTTAAGAACCGTACTTGGTACTTATCTAAGTACGGCTCCGGCCGAGATTGAATTTACGACCGGCGAGTTCGGGAAACCAGGGCTAAATAAAAAAACACTTAATGGCTCTGGTCTTGAATTCAACATCTCCCACTCAAAAGACGTATGCATGATTGCCGTAAGCAAAGACACGCCTGTTGGCATTGACGCTGAACATATAACTGACAGAGACTACCTTGCTCTGGCAAAAAGGTTTTTTCATAAAAACGAGGTGATCGCTCTGGCAAGTCTGTCCGATCAAGAGCGGCAAGCCGCCTTTTACCGGTGCTGGACGAGAAAGGAGGCCTTTATAAAGGCGCTTGGTACGGGCCTGCACACGCCACTTAAGAGTTTTCAAGTGAATATTTCTAAAGCCGAAAAATCAGCTCTTACAGGTTACGCAGGTATCGCTGAATTGTCGCCTAACCTGACGATTCTTAACCTTGACGTGAATGTTGCTCCTGGGTACGCAGCGTCTGTTGCAGTAAATGGAAAAGTGGAAGAAGTAAAAAACTTTACGGTGGCTACGGTTGGGATTGAGCAGGAATCAAACGATAAGATTTAACCAATGGGCCTAATGCTTCTTTGTCGTCTGCCCGGTCGGCAATGCAGCAACATCTTTCGGCTGCGACACTCCAAGCTTTCTTGCGCGAAGGTTCAGGATGCCTGTCTTTACATAACTGCGAAGCCGCCTTGACATGGCAGAGACCCGTTCCGGGTCGTCCTTTTCAGCGACAAGCGAGAACTCGGGCGGAAAGTTAAGGTTGTATTTATACAGGTTCGGCTTTGCTCCGGGAGTCATCACAAGGGTATAGTCGTCCTCTATCAGAGCGACGCGGTTACCTCCACCCGAAGCCTTTATAACGGCCCTGCCGCCGCCCGGAAGCTCCTTGTCTATGCCAGCGTCAAACAGGTTCCTGCCCCAGGACTGGTGCGCTGAGTCAATTCCAAGCAGCCCCATAACGCTCGTACCAATATCGACCTGGCTTGCTACGGTCTGCCTGCGTACGCCGCGTTCCTTAATCACACCAGGCCCGTAAAAAAGCAGTGGCACGTGGTAGGAATCAAGGTTCATCTCGGTTATCCTGTGAGGCGCGCCAAAACCGTGGTCCCCTGTCAGCACAAAAAGCGTATTTTCGAAATATTTTTCCTTACTTGCCATCCTGAAAAACTCACCAACGCTCCAGTCGGCGTAACGCATGGCGTTATACCTTTTCTCCATGCTGTCGCCGCTTTTAATCGGAGTAAAAGGCAATGGATCCGGCAGGTTAAAAGGCGTATGGTTGGACATGGTCAAAATTGCCCCGAAAAACGGCCCTTTCTTGTTCATCTCTTTAAATTCTTCATTAGCGCGCACAAACACGTCATAATCGGACACGCCCCACACTGGGTCAACAAAGGTCGGATCCACGTATTCGTTTGTGCCGATAAAACGCTCTATGCCGTGCTGGCGGAAAAACCCCTGCTTGTTATCCCACGAGAACAGCCCGTTATAAAGAAAAACAGTCTGGTAATCAAGGTTAGAGAAAATAGTCGGCATGCCGGAGAACTCCTGGTTTGCCTCCATGGTCTTCATGAGATATTCATAGCCAGGAAGATTAGGAAATGAAGCGAGCGAGGCAAAAACCCCCTGGTGCGTATGAGTGCCGTTGGAAAAAGCCCTTTCAAATAAAATACCGTCTTGTGCGAGCGTGTCGAAGTCAGGGGTAATGCCTTTCCTGCCGCCAAGGGAGCCGACATAACGTCCTGAGAAACTCTCCATCAAAATAACGACAACATTGACAGGTC
>CBDUXY010000061.1:0-13839 GCA_965371305.1 uncultured bacterium | reverse complement strand
AAATCACCCAATCAATATCTTCTATCAAAGCAAGGTATTGCTCCGAGTGATTGACGCCTTTATATATGTAAGATTTGGAAAGAAAGATTCAATGCCCATGCACGCAGGCGATACGAACAAATGGCGAAGATGGGCCAACCCCGCCGCACAGACAGTGCCGCTTATCGAGGGCATTGACCCTGCTCCGATTCTTTTATCAAAAACCGATATACAGGTCAAGATGAAGGAATATGGTGCGTGGATTGTAACGAGTTCGTGGATGACTTTCACCGGTATTACCGATGACGAAAACCAGATGTCCGATATATTGCTGGACAACATGAGATTGACCATTGACACACTGACGAGAGATGTTGCCAGTGGTACGGCGTCTCAGACTACTGCGTCAAACGGTGTGGGAACAGCAACGTTCATTGGTAAGATAGACCTTGACATAATTGTAACCAATCTGCTCGTTCAGAATACCCGAATGATTGAACCCCAGATAAGCGCAAGTGTTAAGGTTTCTACATCTCCTATCAGGCAGTCATTTATCGGTATCTGCCACACGGGCCAAAGAACCCGACTTCAGGCCGTCAGTGGCTTTAGGCATGTAAGTGCGTATGCCCAAGACCGTGCTATGACGGACGAGTTCGGAGCCACTGATGACATTCGTTGGCTCTTGACGACCAATGCAACTCGAACTACTGCAACGACTGGTTATCAGAACCTTATCTTCGGGCAAGAGTTCTATGGTACAGTCAAGATTAAAGGTAATTCGGCGGATGCGCCACTTATCTTTACTCCGAAGGACAAGGTTGGTTCTCCCTTGCAGAGATTTACTACATTGGGTTGGCTGAAAAACTTTGCTGCCCAACTACTGAATGACAACTTCGGACACGTTTTAATCACAACTACATAGCAAAGGGCTTATGACTTAAAAGAAAGGAAAAAATATTATGAGTAATCAAGTAAAAGTTGGCCAATTTTTACAAGATGGCGGGTTGGTTAATCTCCCACTCGGTTTTGTTCCTGATTACATCGAATTTGCCAACAGAGACCTTACCAATACCGTATTCACTAAGTGGTGGAAGTTAATGGAGACCAATGATATATCCGGTTCTCAGGAAGGTATTGCTATTGCCGACGGCGGTGGTACTACTGACCTTGCAGATGACGGAGGTATTATAGCCTACGACACAGGCGTACAGACTCCTACAATAACGACATGGACGAAAGCCGTTGGCGACGCTGCTACTGCCAGAACAGCAACGGCGGCCGGTACTTATGTCAAGCCTTCCGTAGCCAATGAAGGGGACCGTGGTTCTATTTTTGAATGTGTTACTGCTGGCACATCTGCTGCGACAGAACCTACATGGCCTGTTGCTGACGGCGAACAAGTAACCGATGGAACTACTGTGTGGGAAAAGGTCAATGTAAGTCTCCAGCGCGGCGGTTATCAGGGCGTTGTTATCGCAGCAGCGATACAGACTGATGGCCAGTTGATGTATTACTTCGCGTTGATGGCAGACCAGTCTGTTGTCCATGGTGACGTTGATGGATGGACAGACGGTATCGACCCTGATGCTTAATAACTTAGAAAGGATTTTCGAGATGGAAGATAAAGTTACAGAAACTAAACCAGAAGATGGAAGAGTACGTTACCACAAACTCAAGGCAGAGGCTAAAGAGTTGGGTATAACAGGAAAGTTTAATACTGCGCAGTTGGAAGCGGCGATAGCTACCAAAAAAGCAACCAGCGACACTGATGCACCTAAAATTGGCCTTACGCCCGAAGAAGCCGTAAAGATTGATGCGAGATTAAAATATGAATTTGAAACTCAGCAAAAGTTTAGGGCCGAACGACAAATGCAAATTGACCGTGCATCTATTATGGCGGAATCTAACTCGCTCAAAATACCTATCGAACTACCTGAAAAACCGACAGAGCTTGAATTAGCAAAAGCAAGGCAATTGCTCGGTATAAAAAAGGTAGAGATAAAGCCATCACCTGAGACTGTTAATATCGAAGGTGGTATTGACCCAATAACGGGAAAAACTGTCTTGCCAAGCAAAAAGGGGTATTACATATTTACGAACCGTGAGCAAGATGATGCTGCACACACCGTTAATCCAGGTGGTAAATATATTATCCATCTTATCCCTGACCAGATACATGTTTTGTCTGAGTTTCATATTAAGTTTTTCAGGCAAAGGGCAGTAACTCCTGTTTATCAGCGCGTTCCTATAAAAGGCCCTCTTGTCGAAGGCCAAATGGGTGAAGAATGCAAGAGGACTGGGAGTAAGCCGAGATTTGCGTTTGAACATTTGGGTGAGGCCCCGCAGGATGCGCAGTTTGGCTTGGTAACTGATACGAAAATCCTTGACGAGCTTAGACAACCCTTAAAATTATGAAGAAAGGAAACAAATAATGAAGCGTTTATATAAAAACTTTTACATACGTATTGTTTGCTTAGTAATTGTTGTTACAGCTTTAGTTTCAATGAGTTTTGGCACGGTCGATGTTACCGAGATAAATCAAGCTAATGTTCAGGCTGGCAATTTCGACCAGAACTTGCGTCGCTGGATTAGTACGCTCAATCAAGACATTGTAGGCTCCAGCGGATTTAACGGTATCTTGTCCGGTGGTACGATTTATTATGTTGATGGCAATAAGTCTACCGCTGGAACCGGAACAGGTGGCTGGAGCAATGCTTTTAATACATTGTCTGCCGCCTTGGCTGCAAGTCACGCTAATATTGCTGTATCTTCAAGACGAGCCTGGGCGACCCGAAATACTATTTTTGTCATAGGCGATTTTATTACTGAAGACTTGACGAAGTTGGCCCAGAAAACCGATGTCATCGGCCTTGGCTCTACTAACCAGTATAAGAAGGCTGGGATATTGGGCGACCATGTGATAGAAGCGGCTACAACGGCTCATTATATGGGTTGTCGGCTTATCAACATGCACTTCCGAGGCGATGGCGGCGGCATTCTCTTTGACATCCCAGTAAATCAGAATGGAATCGAGTTTATCGATTGCGAATTTCAGCAAAACGGCGGCGAAACCATAGGACTTCGGCTTGGTGGCTGTCACGATACTAAGATTTTAGGTTGCGTATTCAGGCCGAATACCAGTGGTGTAGGATTCTCGACGGCTGCAATTCAACTTCTAAACGGCGCGGGGTCTGTAACCAATGTGAATATTGAGGGTAATCAGATTTTCAGTGGTGGTATTGGTATTAACTGGGATGAGACTAACTCCATTAACTGTTGGGTTATCGACAATAAAATGTGGACAACGGGCCTTGGAATTGATGACGAGTCTGATGACATTTTTGTAATTGGTAATCGAATGATTACAGCGGTGGATACAGGTACATACACGGCAGGCTTTGATTTCAGTGAAGCAAAGGCGATTGACAATACCGTAACAGGTTCTGGTGGTGAGACTGATATAACCCCGCTACCGGAAACAACGGCTAACTAAAACTTAATAAGGGTTGGGGGTATATTTTTATACCCCTTCCCTTATTATTGAGGTTTTTATGACCGACGCCAAGACATGGAAATTGTCTGAAATGCGTACTCTATGGCGCGAGTTGACTGGCAGGAAGTCTATAACCCAAAATACCGATGCCAGTGTCGATGAGGAGATTATCGATTATTACGTTAATCGGTTTTCTCACGATGCCAGGGTAGATGAGTTTAACGTATTTTTTACTCAGGCGCTATCAGCAACGGATGATGGTGTCTATTCTCTCAACCAGCGCGTAGACCGCCTTGATGACCCTGTAACGATAAACGGAAGGCAAATTGTTCTATATAGAGACAGGGAACTGTTTTTCGGCACAGACCATCATCACCGTCACCATCATTTTGCGCATTTTACCGGGCAAAGAACGAGCTTTCATCATTTTCAATTCAAGGATGAGCAGTTCATTACAGACCCTATCTTAGTAATAGGTTCGAGTGATACCAAGAAAGTCAAGCACAGCGATTTTAGTTACGAGATTCAAAATAAATCGTATTCCAAATCGTCAAGCGAGGTAGATTTGACGGGCGATGCGATACCACAGGGTTTATACGGCGCGTGGTCGCTAAAGATAGACGTCGACGGCGATATTACCGTAACAGCTGCCGTGGCCAATGGTACGGGTTATGCAACGCCGAGAATAGCTCTTGACGCCCTGGTTGCATCAGATTCGGATTCGGCATATATGGGCTATGTAACCGTAACCAAGTCTGACGGAGCGTTTACGCCTGCCACAACGGCCCTTGGTGCTTCTAACGTGACTTCTACGTTTACAGACGGTAAATTTGAGAACAGGGCCGAGCCTATCACTGCGTTATTGTTCGGCCAGAACATCTATGTTAGGCCAAAGCCGAATGATATATATGAATTAGAGGCTTTATCTATCGCTGACAGGCCAACGGCCTTTGCCGATGATGACGCCGTGCCCGACGATGTGAAATGGGGGCCGGCAATAGCGTCCAAATCAGCTTTGGAGTTTTTAGTAAGAAACGGCCCTGATGATGCGATAGCCGGAGTGGCTGCTTACGCCGATAACATGATGAGCAGGATTCGTCCAGATAAAATAAAAAGACTTTTGGGTCAAGTAGTGCAAAGGAGTTTCTAATGGCAAATAGTGTATCAGTTACAAGTTCACTTGATAGGCGAAATATTGAACCAAATACAAAGAAAGTGTGGGAATACGAGGTAACTTTCGTTATTGAAGCGGATGGAGGCCATGCTGAAATATCACATACCCTTCCGGTAAATGGCATGTTAAGGGAAATGGTTATTGAGGTCGGCGCAGCAGGCGGAATAACAGGAACAGTAAACGTAGATTTTGACGACAGTAATGGTGTAGAATTTGACACTAACGCTACGCTTGGCGAAGGCTCAGAGACCATTGTAACCCCAAACAGCGGCAACGGCAAGGTCATAAACGGTCTCATTATTAGATTAGATGCAAGTGATGACCCAACAACAGGGCAGGATGACTGGGAAATAGTCGTAACTTGCCGAGGAGATTAATATGGAAAATAAAAACTGGTGGAAGTCATTAACCCTTATATCACTTATGGCAATTGGCATTTTAATTGCTCTTTCTATCTGGATGATAATGAGTATTCCTGCATTGGATTATGACTTTACAACTATAGAATTATGTGATTGGGCTTATGCTACTTCACGAAATCAGAAACTTGTAATACTGCAAATGCTTATCATAAGTTGTGTATTAGTAGCAGCTTATGGCCGAGTAAGGGCCAAGAAAGGTATAGGTAAAAATGAAAAATAAAAAGACGATATATCTTTTTCTGGCCCTTGTATGCGTGTGGTTTCCGGTTTTTGTCGGGTTTCGATACTCACAACAGATAAGGAATATATTACCGTCAATATTTGTTCAAGTTTGGGACAAAGACAAACCTGCCTCATCAACTTCCCTTCGAAATTCTAACCCTGAAATGCTCGCCAATCAAGCGGCCCTCGAATCCGCTATTGCGCAAGACCATGAGTTTTCAACAGGCGGAACTAATTCCGGCAAACATGAAGTTATAACTTTCGAAGAAGAAGCCAGTGCAGGAGCATCTTCAACTGATGAAGGTCATTTGCAAATCATAGACGGCGGCTCTCAGCCGGAAATGGCATTTACTTCCGAAGATGGGGACGAACTGCAATTTACCAAAGACGGCGACTTGTTTAGCAGTGATGGTCTTGTAGTCACGGAAGCCTCGACTTTCAACGGCAGTATTAACCTTGGTGCGGGGGATGACCTTCTTCTTTCTACAACGTCGGATATTACTATCAGCGGTAATACTTTTACAGTGGCCGGAGCAACTGGCAATACGGTAGTAGCTGGCACTCTTAGCGTTACCGGCGTAGCCACGATAGGCGACGCTTCTACATTAGCGACTTCGGCAGCCCCAACGGCAGATGCTGAAATTGCCAATAAGCTGTATGTTGATAATGCTGTCCAGATAGTCAATATAACTGATGGTGCGGTCAATACGGGCACTACTGCCGTGGTGGACGACGATAATATAACCCAGAATACAGAAGGCGATGAGTATATGACATTAGCAATTACCCCCGTCAATGCTTCTCATTTTCTAAAGATACAAGTTACTGTAAATTTCGCTCATACGTCAGCCGCAGTATTTGTTATTGCTTTATTTCAAGATTCGACAGCGAATGCTTTAGCGGTCATTTCTCCCGCCATTGCCGGTACAAATGTCTTGCATACTGCAACTTTTACTCATTACATGGTGGCAGGGACTACATCGGAAACAACTTTTAAGGTTAGAGCCGGTTCTACGGCGGGTGCTACAACTACTTTTAACGGTGTGTCCAGTGCGAGAAAACAAGGCGGTGTTTTATCTTCGAATATAACTATAACGGAGCTAAGGGGATAGTTGGGAAATAATGTTTAAGCCTTTTTTAATCGCAGATATGAAAACCGGCAAAAGTTTGAGGCGGCATCCTTGGCTCTTGCCGCACGATGCCTTTGAGACGCTTAGTAATTGTCATCTCAAAGACGGCGTGTTGGAAAAGCGAAGGGGCTACACCGAGTTTGGCCAGATAGTAAAAGTCGATACAACTACGAAAGCCCCGACGTTACAAACTAATCCAGTGACGGGGATATTAAACCATCAGGACAATGCTACTGAGAACCTTATAGCTGCCGACAAAGAGAGGATTAACAAGTATCTTACCGGTGCAAGCACCAATAATGCGGTTACTGTAATAGCTGACGCAGGCGGTGGGGATATAACGGTAACAGCCGCTGGAAATGGCTACGTTGTAGATGATATAGTAACTCATGTAGACTTTGCAGATTCAAATTACAATGGAACTTTCAGGGTAAAGACGATAGATTCACCAACGGCGGATGATTATACAGTAACGGCAACTTTCGGGAGTACAGGCACAGGCACTTCGTCTCAAGAGCGCTTCTTAGACCTTACCCGCAATAAGATAAGGTACATAGGCAAAACAGGCCAGAACTATACACCTGCCGTAAGTGATACTATCAAGGGGGGTACAAGTAATGCTACGGGTGTTGTAGCGGCCCTTATTCTCGATACAGGTACGGTTGCCGGCGAAGATGCAAGGGGTACAATCATATTTACTCAGGGCGGCGTAACAGGTACTTTTCAGAACAATGAGGAACTACAGGAAAATGGTACGCCAGCCAATATCGCAGGTCAATCGGACGGGGCTAACTCTGATGATGCTTTTACCGGAGATAATACGCACTATTTTCAGGCGACAAGCTGGAACTTATTAGGAACTTCAAGAACTTATATTACCAATAATAATGACCCTATCCAGCAATACAATGGTACGAACCTATCGAGACTGACTGTAGATATAGGGGACGCCAACGACAAAAACGACCTTACCAGTTGCAGGTTGATATTCGTTTACAGGGAAAGGCTCGTTATACTAAGTACAATTGAAAATGGTGTTGACTTCAAGCAGCGTGCCCGATGGTGTACTATCAAAGACCCGCAGTCGTGGCCCACGGCGAATTTCCGAGACATCCCAACTCAGGACGTAATAGTGTCCGCTGGTTTCCTGCTAAACGACCTCTACGTATGGTGTGAAAAGAGTACATGGCGGTTAGCTTATACAGGCGATTCGGCAGTACCCTTTGAGTGGGAATTTATCTCTGAGAGCCAGGGAAGCGTGGCCCAAAATTCCTTAGTTACTCAGGACGTAGTACAAATTGCTTTGGGTACTACAAGATTGAACATTTCTGATAGTAGGGTAGTAAGGGCGGCTGATGACAAAATACCAGAATTTACCCTCGACTGGATACAGAACTCTCGTTTGTTCACACAGGGCGTACTAATGGATGAGGAAAGACTAATCTTAGAGGCTTACGCCGCCGCCGGGGCCGCTGCAAATGATGACGGTAATATCTACCCCAATAGTATTCTTACATTGAACTATACGGATTTTAGTTTCTCAACTTACAAGTTGGCAAATTCTATTCATACTTTAGGCAAGTCAGCGGTGGAAAGCGATTTAACGTGGGCCACCGACACGGCGTGGGAAGATTTTGACGAGTCTTGGAACGCAAGAACATCAGAGTCAGGATACCCGACAACTTTATTCGGAAGTGATAACGGTAAGGTGTATCAGTTGAATACCAGTGGCGCCGATAACGGTACTAACATTGAGTTCGAAGCCATAGGCGTCCAGATGAATCCTTACACAAAACAAGGTAGGGAGGCAAGATTAGGTTGGATTGACTTTCTTTGCGATGTGGATGCTAATATTACCTTTGATGTTCTTAGCTATATAAATACCGACACAACGGCTTTTCAGACTGTTACTGTAACTTGTAGTCCGGTGGAAGGTTCGGACTCAATAGCCTGGTACAGAGTGTATATAAATGCGGTGGGATTCTTTCATCGTATAGAAATTACAAATAACGCGTCCTCGAACAGACCCCGGATTCATGCCTTCCAGCCCTACTTCGAACCAGCCGGACGAAGGGCGGTGGCATAGTGTGGATAAGCTGGTTTTATCTAAGGATTTTCCCGACCCTAAACCGGGCGAAGAACTCAAAGATTATATGCCAAGATATACCCGGTGGGTTACGAAGGAGCTATATTCACGTACGGTATTTGCTATTAACTTTTTACTTAGTATTGCGAACGATGGTTTTATAGAAATTATAAAGGACGGAAACGCGGCAGGCGACGACGGTAATTGGCGGCTTAATATAGTCGATGACGATATTCAGTTTGAACATAGGGAAAGTGGCTCATGGGTAAGAAGAGGCATGAAAACAAAAGGTTCGTGAAATATAAAGTTATAATGCTTTTGGTATTATGTGCGATATGTATCGCTGAAGTAGGCGACGTTGAATTTGACGCCAATATTTTACTGACCGGCGACGAAAAGAAAGTATCGTGGACTAACGATTCTAATACTATAACGTTCCGTGCCTCCAGCGTTCAAACATCAGACTTTGACTACACCTGGCCCGCAAGCGACGAAGGCGGCGGCACTCCCTTAGTTGATATAGGCAGTAATATTTTGTTTTGGGGCACTCCTTTATTTATCGACGTGAGTAATAGCAGGGTAGGGATAGGAGCATTCCCTTTATCGACAGCAACAAAGACTCAAGTAGGCACAGAAGACTTGTCAAGGGATGCTTCTTCCTTAGTCGGCCATTGGAAGCTAAATGATGATGCTGCCAATACAACAGTAATAGACAGTTCGACTATTTCTAACAATGGCGTTGCTTCTGTCAATACATCTGTATTAAGTACGGTAGGTATAACTAACGACGCCTTTAATTTCAATGGCTCATCTCATCATGTAGAGATTTCAGATGACGATGCCTATGATTTTATTTCGTCTTTTTCGGTAGCATTTTGGGCCAAGCCAGATAGTATCTCGGCGAATGAAACTGTTTTCTCACGGGATATTGGCGGGAGTCCTTTTCAAGGTTATACACTATTCTTTGACAACGAAGATAAGTGGAATTTTGCTGTATTTTCCAATAATTTAGCGGGAGGAGTAGAATCTAACATAGCAGCTACAATAGGAGAATGGCAATATGTTGTCGGCACAAGGGATTCTGATGGTTTGATGAGACTGTACGTCAATGCAATAGAGCAAGATGGGAAAGCGGTACGCTCCGGCAGCGTAGCAAATACTACGTCAGTTTTTATAGGCAGCACAAGAACAACATCCGGTTTCTACGATGGTTTAGTTGATAATGTGGCAATATTTAAGACGAACTTGTCACAGACAAGCATAGATACATATTATAATCCTTCTGATACTGCTGAAAAACCAATACTGCACGTTACCAGAGAATTTACCCCAGCAACGAGCATTATTGAATTAGCAAGATTTGAGAGAACAGCAGAAGTAGAAAGTGGTAACGGGATAGGTTTTAGTATTGATACTTATCTTGAGAATGATAGTGGCTCTTCCGTTAAAGTTGGGGGTTTGCAATGGTCTCTGCCGGATGATACTGCTGGCCTTGAATCTTTATTTGAACTAACACATCTAACAAGTGGTGGCGAAAGAACTGTATTAAAAACAGATAATTGGAAAATCGGGTTTCTTGCTTTTGATGACAATGCTTACATCTATCTTAATTTTACAAATCCGGGTGTATCTACTGACAGGACACTTACGATAGACATGGGTGACCAAGACCGGTTGATAGACTGGACAGGGGCGGCAGCAGGTGCAAATTTAGAAATAGAAGCTCTTTCAACAATCAATCAGGATTTGACTACCGATGCTTCGCCTACATTTGCAGGTTTGACAATAAACGGCGACATTGACCTTAACAATAATGCCCTTATCGATGTTGGTTATATTGACTTTGAAACCGGGGCCGTCGCTCCTGCTCACTTGGAGGGCAGAATCTTTTATGATGACGATGAAAAGACTTTGTCTGTATATAATAATGAATCAGACATTACTTTGCAACTTGGACAGGAGATGTATATACGCGCCACTAATAAGACGGGTACGACCATACTTAATGGCGAGCTTGTTTATATTGATGGCGCTCAGGGAAGCCGACCAACGGTAGCGTTAGCTAAAGCCGACTTGACTACTACCTGTCAAGTTTTGGCTATGGCAACACACGACATATTGGATAATACAACCGGATTTGTGACAACACGAGGTTTGGTGCATGACGTAAATACTAACGGCATAACCGCAGGTGATACAATATATTTATCGGCAACGACAGCCGGTGCGTATACAAATACAGCACCAACAGCCCCGGATTTCATAATTAGAGTAGGAAGATGTATCTTTGAAAATTCAACTACCGGACTAATTTATATTGATATTGGCCCGACAGATGTTTGCGGAACAATGGTCATCCAAGACCTTGATATAAACACCAATCTTGACGTAGCTGGCTCAGGTACTTTTGGGTCGCTCGATGCTGGTTCAAGTATTTTATTTGATGACTTTCTTGCTGGTGGTCAACAAATTCAACTTTCCTTCGGCGGTCCGGTCTCAACAACAAGGACAGTGACCTTTACAATAGGCGACTCAGCCAGAGGTATTATATTACAAGGCAGTCCTACATTGGATGACTGGTTTGACCAAGGCGTAAAAACTACAGACGCACCCGGTTTTGCAACAGGTGTAACCATCGGCAACCTTACTTTAGCCGACGGCTCAATAACCGACTCAAGCGGAACAATTAGTTTCAATGACGAGAACTTGACTTCATCTGGTGACCTTACAATAGACGACATAATTCATACAGGTGACCCCGATACGACAATAGGTATGCTGCCGGACAATATAACAATCACGGTTGGCGGAATTGCATTCATAACAATGCTCGAAAGTCCTGCACCTATTGACCGCATTACAATCAATGATGGTGGTATGGATGTAGATTTCATAGTTGAATCAGTTAATGTAGACCCGGCCCTAAAAGTAGATGCAGGAACCGACACGGTAATTTTAACGGCATCGAAGATTGGCGATGGCGGGACAACTAATTATCAAAATATAGATAATACGGGTGATACTTGGTGGGTTGGCTCGGCAGGATTACCTTTCGGCCACATGTATGTTGATGGCACGCAAGCAATAATAGTAGCTCTCACTTTAAATACGCCTACAGAGGTCGAAGATGACGGTACTACTTCTGCCGAAGATGGATGGTTGGCGGGAGACTTGAATCTTGTTACATTTCCTACGGGTGGTACGGAACATTATCTTACAGTGACTAAAGCAGGTATGTATCACGTAAACTGGAATTTAAGTTTCAAAATGGTCACGGGCGCGGCAAATACCCAGATACATGCAGGCTTGGCAATTGATAGCACAACATTCATAAGAGATAAATGTGAAGCGCATAGAACTATTAGTAACAATTCGGATACTGGAAATATGGCCGGTTCCTGCATAGTTGACTTGCCAAATGGCACAGAAGAATTAAGTATTTGGATGGAAAATACAACAAACAGCAATGACGCGGAAATTGTTCATGGCAGCTTAGTAATAACTCACATTGGAGGTACTTAGTGATAAGTATAATAAATAGCGCCAACACTGTATCTGACTGTGCTGGCTCTTTTACGTGGAAAGAAGAAAGATAAAATGGTAACAGCCGTAGAAGGAAAAAAGACTTTCAGCGACCTTAAATTCGTAAGAATTATGGGTTCGTCGAAAATTATCGACATGTTGTTCCGGCAGATTCCCAAGGAGTTATTCGAGCAGATTAAAGACATTGAATTTAATATCGATTTGTTATATCAATGTCCTGCGAAATTCATAGGCGGTATAAATACAAGATTCTATATGCTTATAGACGAAGACGACAAAATCAAAGGGATACTCTGGGCCTTTATAAATATTTTAATGGAAGCGGTACAAGTACAGGTATTAAGTATCGACAAAGAATATCAAGACGGTGACGCCTTAGATGCAACTTTGAAATTCATCAAATCATGGTTGGGTAAGGATGAAAACTTAAAAATACAATGTATAACAAAAAGACCGAACGTCTACAGAAGAGCCGGCTGGAAAGATTCCAAAAGCGTAATTCTGGAGATTTGACATGGGCGAATTATTCGGCGGTGGCGGTACAGATATTGAGCAAGCACAAACCTTGACGCCGGGGCAAAGAGGTCTTTTAGATACTTTAACAAGCTTGCTCGGTGGTCAGGTAGGACAGGGTGTTACTCCTTTTGGCGGCACAAGGCCCGGAGAAGTTCCATTCAGCCCCTTTCAGCAACAAGGCTTCGGATTAGCAGGTGGATTAGCTCCCGGTATCGGTGCCGGTATAGACATATTCGGGCAGGCGTTAGGTGGCTTTGACCCCTCACAGGGCCAGGGTCTTTTAGGTCAAGCTACACAAGCCTTACAGGGTGCAACGCAACCTTTTGACCCACAGAGTATCTTAAGTGCATTAGAACCGGGCAGGCAGCTTGCCTTAAGGACATTTGAGCGTGATATAGTCCCAAACATCCTCGAAAGGTTTGGAGCCACCAGCGGGGCGTCAGGGGGTCTAAATCGAGCGTTGGCAGAGGCAGGGCAAGGGCTGTCTCTGGGATTAGGCGCTCAGGCGGCAGGGCCGTTGATTCAAGGCCAACAGTCTCAGCTTAATCGACAGTTGCAGGGCGCAGGATTATTTGGCCAATTTGCCGGTATTCCCGGTCAATTAGCTGGACAGGGTGTAGGATTAGGTGGCGCGGGAATAGGGCAATTAGGCAACCTATTTAATATCGGGGGCCTGCAAAGGACTTTCCCGCAAGGCGTAGCCGGAGCAGAGCAGGCAAGATTTCAAGAGGCTCAGCCATTCAATAATCCGTTCCTTAATCTTTTGGGGCCTGCCTTGGGTACTCAGGCGTTTCAAAACATAGGTGTTCAACAGGCACCCGGAGTCTTCTCAGGAGCATTAGGCGGACTTGGGTCGCTATTAGGGCAAGAAGGCGGTATAGGAGCACTTGGCGGCAATCTTAGTGGGCTATTAGGTGGACTTGGAGGATTAGCCGGAGGCTTAGGAGCAGGGGCTTTGGGTGGCCTTGGCAGCTTGTTGGCCTTGATATAAATTATGATACAATATATTACACAATTTGCAGGAATAGGATTAGTTGCAATTGGTTACGGCATAAGATTTTATGCCATGAAGATGCTTAAAAACAACTTTAATTTGCAACTAAAACCGGCGACAATTATTACAAATTCCGGTCTATACAAATACGTGAGACATCCCAGTTATGTCGGTTCGATAATGATAATTGCGGGACTGTCATTATTGTATCTCCCTTTGGCAATTACATATTTAGCTTTTGCTTTCTTTTTGGCAAGGGCAATAACAGAAGAACAGATCC
>CBDUXY010000060.1:0-13845 GCA_965371305.1 uncultured bacterium | reverse complement strand
GGGAATGTCGAGGATACGCCGTGGTTTTGATGAATTTCGCACTCTAATTGCATGGAAGGTGAAGATAACCGACAAGATCGAAGACAAACAAAACCCCGGCACCGTGCTGCTTCGAGTAAAGAGTGCGAGAAGGTCTGACAGCTCAATGGGCAGAAGCACCCTTGTAAAGGAACTCGGGCAATGGAAGGTATATAAAACAAGCTGGCGCGGGGTCATAAGAAACCCTGTTGAAGATTCGTCGAATTAACCCTTCGATCAATACATCAAACAAACAGGTAAAAAACCACTTCGTAAGTTAGTGAATTAAGCCCGCCATGCGGGGAGAGATGTCGAAAGCAGGAATTCTGATTGTTTATAAATAGACATGAAGAAAAACCACTTCGTAAGTTAGTGAATTAAGCCCGCCATGCGGGGGAAAGTGTAGAAAGCAGAAATTATGATTTGTTTATAAATAGACATGAAGAAAAACCACTTCGTAAGTTAATGAATTAAGCCCGCCATGCGGGGGAAATATAAAAAGCCCGCTCTTTACGAAGCGGGCTTTTTATTGCATATCGATTTTTAATCTATTTATGTACAGGAGCTAATGCATACAAAATCCGTAAAATGATCACACTGAAGAGTACTCTTTGAGCCTGTCGGTATAAAACGGATACTGCTGACAAAGCTCCTTCACTTCGGCCTTGATCTTCGAAAGCTCTGCGTCGTTCTCACGTGCCTTAATTGCCCTGTCTATGCAACCCCCGATTACCGTCATATCGTCCGTATCCATGCCGCGCGTTGTAGGCGCCGGCACGCCTATCCTTATCCCGCTTGTAACAAACGGACTCCTGGTCTCAAACGGCACGGTGTTTTTATTAACCGTAATACCGGCTTTAACAAGGGCCTCTTCGGCTGCCTTGCCGGTAATGTCATCTTTTGTCAGGTCAACAAGCATCAGGTGGTTGTCCGTACCGCCTGATACAAGGTCGTAACCCTTTTCGATAAGTGTGTTTGCAAGGGCCTTTGCGTTATCAAGCACGTTTTGCTGATAAACCTTAAAGTCCGGGGAAAGGGCTTCTTTAAACGAAACAGCCTTTGCCGCAATAACGTGCATCAACGGTCCGCCCTGAATGCCGGGGAAAATTTGCTTATTAACGGCCTTTGCAAACTCCTCCTTACACATTATCATCCCCCCCCTTGGTCCCCTGAGTGTTTTATGCGTGGTTGTTGTAACAAACTCGGAGACTGCTACCGGGCTTGGGTGCAGGCCCGTTGCAACAAGACCGGCTATATGGGCAATGTCTACCATTACCTTTGCCCCAACCTCGTCGGCAATCTCACGAAAGGCATTAAAATCAATACTACGCGGATAAGCGCTCGCCCCGACAACTATCATGGAGGGTTTGTTTGCGCGCGCAAGGTCACGGACCTGGTCCATGTCTATTCTCTGGTCGTTTTTTCTGACGCCGTAGAAAACTATATTATAAAGCTGGCCGGAAAAATTTACGTGGCTGCCGTGAGTAAGGTGTCCGCCGTGTGAAAGGTCCATTCCAAGCACCGTGTCGCCGGGCTTAAGCATGCTCATGTATACGGCCATGTTGGCCTGGGAGCCCGAGTGGGGTTGAACGTTTACGTGATCGGCGCCGAACAGCTCCTTTGCCCTCTCTATTGCAAGGATTTCTGCCGTGTCAACAAAATCGCAGCCCCCGTAATAGCGCTTGCCAGGATACCCTTCGGCGTATTTGTTGGTCATAATACTGCCTGCCGCTTCAAGCACGCCTTCGCTGACCATATTTTCTGAAGCGATTAACTCAAGCTTATATTCCTGCCTCTCTGTCTCAAGCCTTATCGCCTCGTAAACTTCAGGATCCAACTCTTTCAGCACTGACACGTCTTTTCTCCCACACTGTTTGCTTTTCTGTTTAGTCGTGAACATTCACCCTCCCCCACACACCTGTCATTTTCAACCGCATGGCGCTTTAGTTTCCCGCTACCCTGTAAAGGTGTTTATCGTCATCTTTCCCCTTTTGATACCCGGCTACATGGGTGCCTGGTAATTCAAGGAAGTTAGAGTAGCACAACCACTTATTTAAGTTCCTGCGGGAAACCTGCTTCAACAAGGGCGTAATACCCGCCCTTCACCACCATTACGTTTGGAAAACCCATCTTCATCAAGTAGAGCGCCGCACCGGAGCTCGAAGCTTCGCTTGGTCACGTACAGTAAGTGGCTATCTGTTTGCCAAACGGTATCTCCATTACCCGCTCTTTAAGATGGTTCGGGTCAATCCTGAGCGCACCCTTGATCTTCACGGTGCTTTTCACGTAGGCTCCGGGGGAGCGCATATCAAGAAACACTATCTCTGCTCCGCTATTGATCTTTGCCTTAAGCTCCTCGGGCGTTACCATACGAATGTCACCTGTGGACAGGGCCTTTGCTGCGGCACCTTCTTCTTGCGCATGTGAGTGACCGTCATGACCACCACCGGCGGCTAAAACCCTGCCGGGTAAGACCAAAAACACAAACAGGCCGAATATTAATAGAAGTTTCTTCATCATAAATTCTCTCCTCTTATTTCCCCAGCATGGCGGGCTAACGAGCCCACAGGGTGGGTTTGATTCACTAACTTACGAAGTGAGTTTTCTTCACGACTATCTATAAACAATCAGAATTCCTACTTTCGACACCTTCCCCAGCATGGCGGGCTACAAGCCCACACTGTGGGTTTTTAAAATGCCCCGCAGCTTAGCTCAGGTGTAGTTGACTTGTATGTTTTTTTAAAAAAACTTTGCTGCTGAAAAACTTTCTCGTCAGTTATCTATAACCACCTCAAGATGTGGCATTTTTTCTAAAGTTTTTTTGTTTATCCACGCCTTTTTCATCCCGACAATACGCACTAAACCCGACAGGTCGCCCCCCTTATACGCGTCTTTAAACGTTATATACACATGCCTGTCTATGAGCATAAAAACCCCGCCACTACCTGGTTTTATGATAACTGGAGTCACGGTGAGTTCAACACACGTCCCTTTGTTTGAACCAATCCGGGAGTCAAGAAATTTTTCAACCGATATGACAGAGCGACACCTCTGCGGTGTTACCTTTCTTTTGCTCTTTGAGAGTTCACTCCGTGCTTTTACCGGTCGTCTCTTTTTCGGAGTTTTAACGCGATCGGTCCAAGCCATAGAGCCCACCCTTTTTTGCCGGTCCTGATTCCCTCCTGAGTAATAGCCGCCCTGCCCCCTGTACCTGTCATTTGCCTTCCGGCTCTCAACGTTAGCTAAAAGCCCCTCGACGTTGCCGGCAAGGCTGCCATGTTTGTGAGAGTATCTCTCTAAATATTTTCTGGCGGCAATAGTTGTCCCTGCGCTGTCGCCTTTTTTGTACAACTCCTGCACACGGTCATAACTCTTTTTCATCGGGCTATATTTAAGCCTGTACGACACCACCTCGTTGGGATTGACAACATGCCGGGGTTCACCTGATTTACTGAGCCACACGCGCGGCTGCACGGCACCCTTATCGTATGGAATATTGAAGTTAACTATAAACTTCAAATAAAAATTATTATGAACATAGGCAACCTGATTCGTCAAACCGGAACCGGGATTTATATATAGTATCCCCTTCTGCCCGGAAGTTACCGGCAGGCGGAATCGACCTTTCTTATCGGTCTCTCTCTTTATCCATGAAGGACGCTTACTATCCCTTTCATGCAGCTTGATGACGACCGGTAAGCCAGACACGGGTTTTCCGTACGCGTTAACGATCTGAAAAAGAAGACTGTGTTGTATTACATGTCGCCGACCGTAACCGCGCTGAGAGCGCTGCGGTTGCAGGTCAGGGGCGGACGGCGGATAATTCACAGGCGCACAGGACGCAAGCATCATAACAAAAACACAAACAAACAGCAAAAGCGCCCAGCTACTACGCCTGGCATGAAGCAGGCCTGTTAAAAAAGCTTTTTTCTTTACTCCTGTTGTTGGTTCATTCATGAAAAAAACTTTTAAACCCCTGGATTTTTTAATGTATGATTTTAGCGGAACCGTCAGTTGTAAGCGGACAAATCAATCAACAGACGGTAGGTTATACAAAATAAGTGATAAATAGACTTGAAAGAACGAACCCGTCATACGGGCTCTATAGCCCGCCATGCGAGACTCAAACCTGCCGTGCGGACTCAAACCCGCCATGCGGGCCGGATTAAAGTCACTGCGTTGCAACAAAAAACCCGCAAGGTGTGAGCTTAAGACCGGGTATCACTTTCTATCTCGGTTATTTTATCGAGCCTTCGCTGGTGACGACCTGCTGCAAACTCAGTTTCAAGCCACGCCCTGACCATCTCCCTTGCAAGCCCCTTACCTACCACGCGTCCGCCTATCACAAGTATATTGGCGTTATTATGCTCTTTTGCCATCCGTGCCGTAAGCAAGTCGGTTACAAGTGCAGCCCTGACGCCGGGGAATTTATTAGCTACGATACTCATGCCGACACCCGTGCCGCAAACAAGTATACCCAAAGGCACTGAGCCGTTTGAGACGTCCCTTGAAAGGGCAATGCCGAAGTCCGGGTAATCAACACTCTCGTCACTGTCCGTACCCATATTAATTACAGACGCAACACCCATGACTTCAGTCAGGAAGACAATCAAATCGTCCTTGAGTTCCCTGCCAGCGTGGTCGCTTGCTATGGCAATTGGGCCGTGTGCATGCAGTTTTTTGGATTTATTCATAACCACAATCCCATTTTCTAATTATACACTATTAAGAGAATTTTTTAAAGATAAGTACTGCGTTCGTTCCGCCAAATCCAAAGGAATTCGACATAACGGTACGGACGTTTGCATCTCTTGAAACGTTTGGAACGTAATCAAGGTCGCAATCAGGGTCTGGTGTTTCGTAATTAATGGTCGGTGGAATGACGCCGTTTGCCAGGGTTAAAACCGAGAAAATTGCTTCAATTCCACCTGCTCCACCAAGCAGGTGACCTGTGTGCCCCTTTGTCGAGCTTATGGCAAGTTTTTTGGCATGGTCGCCGAAAACCGTCTTTATCGCCTGAGTCTCGTTTAAGTCGTTGAAATAAGTCGAAGTGCCGTGGGCGTTAATATAGTCAATGTCTTCCGGGTTAAGCCCTGCACTCTTAAGAGCAAGCTTCATGCACCTTGCAGCCCCCTCGCCCTCTGGCGCGGGTTTTGTCATGTGAAATGCGTCAGAGTTCATGCCGTAACCAATAATCTCGGCATATATCTTTGCACCGCGTTTTTTTGCGCTGCCGAGTTCCTCAAGCGTCATTACGCCTGCCCCCTCACCAACTACAAAACCGTCACGGTCCTTGTCAAACGGCCGGCTTGCCTTCTCCGGGTCGTCGTTTCTTTTTGAAAGCGCTTTCATGGCGTTAAAACCGGCTATACAAAGAGGGCTTATGGTTGCTTCAGTCCCCCCGGCTATCATGCAATCCGCATCCCCCATCTTTATAATACGAAAGGCATCGCCAATTGAATGAGTACCGGTTGCGCATGCCGTAACCGCACAGCTATTGGGCCCCTTTGCCCCTGTCCTCATGGAAACGTGACCGGAAGCAAGGTTTATAATAACCATCGGGATGAAAAAGGGTGTTATCTTATCAGGCCCCTTCTCCCTCATTACGTTGTTCCAATGCTCTATGGCTGGAAGTCCGCCAATACCCGCACCTATATAAACACCGACGCGCTCGGCATTCTCTTCGGTTACAGTGAAGCCAGAATCCTCAAAAGACTTAACCCCTGCGTAAAGAGCGTACTGAATGAACAGGTCCATCTTTTTCTGATCTTTTCTGTTTATCAGCTCGGACGGATCAAAGTCCGGCACCTCTCCGGCTATTTTAACCTTAAAGTCAGAGGTGTCGAACCTGGTTATCTCCCTGATCCCGCTTTTAGCGTCAAGTGCGTTTTTCCATCCCTTTTCAACACCAGTGCCAAGCGGGGAGACCATTCCGAGTCCGGTTACTACTACCCTTCTCATATAACTTGATCCTTGATTACCCACCATGTGGGTTTGATTCACACTAACTTACTGTGTTACTTCATTACCCTGTTTGTCTTTAACAATCAGAGTTATAGATATAAAAATTAAGGAATCCCCCCCCCTACTTGGAGGCTTTCTTTGCTATATAATCAACAGAATCCTTAACGGTTTTTATGTTCTCCGCATCCTCATCAGGGATCTCAATTGAGAACTCCTCTTCAAAGGCCATAACCATCTCAACTATATCGAGTGAGTCGGCGCCAAGGTCGTCGAGAAAAGACGCCTCTGCCTTCACCTCGTCCTCTGATACGCCAAGCTGCTCGACTATGATCTTTTTAACTCTTGTTTCTGTGGACATCTTGTTACCTCCAAGTTTAGGATAAATTTTAGGAATTCAAAAAAAAATAATTCAATATTTCTAATATTGTATAACACCTATGAAGCCGTGTTGTCAAACTTAAAGGCAACCAGGACGTGCGGCCTGAGGCCGTTTAAATGCGTAAATCGGTAATCACAGGTTTGCTCAAAATTTTCATAGATGTATTTGCCGCAACGACACAAACATAGCCGGTACTGGTTACATATAAAGACCACCGTTTACGCTCAGTACGTGTCCTGTAATGTAGCCCGCTTCGTTGGAGGCAAGAAACGCAACTGCCCCTGCAACGTCGTCGGAAGTGCCAAGTTTTTTTGATGGTATCTGAGCTAACAGGGCTTCTTTTGCCTTCTCAGGCATTGCCTGAGTCATGGCCGTATCGATAAAGCCCGGAGCAACCGCGTTTGCCGTAACCCCGCGCGCTGCAAACTCCCTTGCAACACTCTTGGTAAGCCCGATGAGTCCTGCCTTGCTTGCGCTGTAGTTTGCCTGCCCGGCGTTGCCCATAAGCCCGACAATCGAAGCGATGTTTACTATACGACCGTAACGGGCCTTTGCCATTACTCTTGAAGCAGCCTTTATGCAGTTAAATGCACCCTTCAGATTTACAGTAAGTACCGCGTCCCAGTCCTCTTCGCTCATCCTCATAATGAGTTTGTCACGTGTAATACCGGCGTTATTTACAAGCACGTCAAGCGTGCCGAGCTCGCTGACTGTTTGCGCCACCATTTTCTCAGCGTCAGCAAAACTGCTTACATCCGACTGTATGACCGTTGCCTTCCTGCCAAGCCCCTCAACTAATGCGGCAGTCTCTTTTGCATTATCTTCGTTAATGTCGGCAACGGCAATGTCAGCGCCAAGTGTTGCAAGCTTAAGCGCAATCTCACGTCCTATCCCTTGTCCCGCGCCTGTTACAAGCGCCACTCTGTCTTTAAGCGTCATTTTACGTTACCTCTTGTTTCTGTTGTTTATAAAGTCATGAATATCAACTTAATTGTATTTAAACGTCGAAGCCGCACCTTTTGTAAGGAACTTCTTTATAAGGTACAAATCTTTTGGCACTCCGAAGTTCATGGGTATTAACTGACCATCTATGCGACGGGTAAGGCCGGTCAGCACCTTTCCGGGGCCGACCTCGATGATTATTTCAATCCCGCCTTTGTCCTTCATGCTGAGCACAAGGGCCATCCACTCGACAGGGCTCGTAAGCTGGGCCTTTAAGATGTCCCCGATTCGACCGGTATCTTCCAGAAGCTCTGCCTCGACGTTCGACACAATAGGGCAACTAAGCTCGCCAAGGGGGAGCTTTAAAAACGCCCGCCTGAGTTTCTCGGCAGCTTCAGCCATAAGCGGGGAGTGCGAAGGTACGCTTACGGGTAGCGGTATGACCCTTCTCGCCCCTGCCTCGAGTGCAGCCTCGCACGCCCTGTCAACTGCCGCGGCAGCTCCTGAGATGACTATTTGAAGCGGGCTGTTAATGTTAGCGGCTACGACTTTTTCGCTCTCTGTAGAAGCTTCCATGCAGATGTGTTCAACCGTATTTCTATCAAGGCTCAGTATGGCTGCCATCTTCCCCTCGCCTTCACCCACCGCCTCCTGCATGAACTTGCCACGCTCGTGCACAATACGCAGACCGTCTGCAAGGGTCAGCACACCGGCCGCGACAAGGGCCGTGTACTCGCCAAGACTGTGCCCCCCAAGAAGGGCCGGCGAAACTTTCGGCAATTCGCCTGCAAGTACGCGAAAAGCGGCAATGCTTGTAGCAAGCAAGGCGGGCTGGGTATTCTCGGTTTTGTTAAGTTCCTCGGCAGGCCCTTCGAAGCAAAGCTTTGCAAGGTCAAAACCAAGCACCTCGTTTGCTTCGTCAAAAACTTCCTTTGCCTCGGGGTATTTTTCATACAGGTCTTTACCCATGCCAACGGCCTGAGAGCCTTGACCTGGAAATATAAAAGCTAAGTTTTTCATTATGTTACCTCTCTGTAGTTAATATAGTACATCATGTTTAGCCTATGAGAAAAATTACCATCTTATAGCGGTCGAGGCCCACGTGAGCCCACCGCCGAAAGCAACCATCACAAGCAGGTCACCTGCCTTAAGCCTGTTCCCTGTTACCGCCTCGTGCAGGGCAAGCGGGATGGAGCCGGCAGAAGTGTTGCCGTAACGGTCTATGTTTGAATACACCTGGTCGTCTCTGAGCTTAAGTCTCACCTGCATGGCGTTCATTATGCGTATGTTAGCCTGATGAGGGATAAGAAGCGAGATGTCGGAAGGGGTCAGGTTATTAGCGTTAAGCGCTTCAAGTGTTGCGTCCCGCATGGTATTAACGGCTACCCTGAAAGTCTCGTTACCCTTCATAGTGACGAACGGCTCATTATTTAACAGAGAGCTTGGGTCGCGCTCTACCGGAAATTTTTCATGTTTATTGGCAGTCCCGTCTGCATACAGCGTCTCCCACTTGCTCCCGTCCGAGTGGATGTGTGATGAAAGGATACCACTCTCGCCACTTGCAGGGGTCAGAACGACTGCGCCTGCCGCGTCACCGAACAACACGCAGGTAGCTCGGTCCGTCCAGTCGACAATCTTGGAGAAAACATCTACTCCAATAACAAGGGCTTTTTTTGCAACTCCCGTTTTAATATACTTTTCCGCTACGTCAAGTGCGAACAGAAACCCGGAACATGCCGCCGATACGTCAAAGGCAGGGGTGCCAGGGTTTATGCCAAGCTCTGATTGCACAAAACACGAGGTAGAAGGAAATAACTTGTTCGGCGTGACCGTGGCGGTAATCACAAGGTCTACGTCCTCAGGCAAGATACCGGCGGACTTAAGCGCCTCTCTTGCCGCATTCGTGGCAAGCAGCGACGTGTCCGAACCGACGGCGATCCTTCGCTCTTTTATCCCGGTCCTTGTGGTAATCCAATCGTCTGTTGTTTCGACAATTTTCTCAAGGTCGCTATTGGTCACAACGGTATCCGGTGCAAAAGACCCGCAACCTGCTATTTTGGCTTTTTTAATATCAGACATGTTTATTGGATTGGACGGGCAACTCTCAGGATACCGGCAGGGCCGGCTGCTTAATTGATTTGCCGGAAAGGTCGCTGTTTTCCTGAAGTTCTTCGGCAAGATGCTTGTTCAGTCCATGTTCCACAGCCTCACTCGCCCTTAAGATTGCATTTTTAATAGCCCGGGCGTTGGAAGAACCGTGGCTTATTATGCATATGCCGTTTATACCAAGCAAAGGTGCCCCTCCGTATTCAGCGTAATCTATCCTCTTTTTCAAATTCTTAAATGCTTTTTTAACAAACAAGTAGCCAATCTTGGAGATCAGACTTGACTCTATCTCGGACTTCAACATAGTGAGAACCGAGGTCAACACACCTTCGGAGAGTTTCAGCACAACGTTACCGAGAAACCCGTCGGTAACAACCACGTCAACGTTACCCATGTTAACGTCCTTACCCTCAACGTAACCAATGTAGTTGAGTGAGGTCTTTTTCATAAGCGCGTGGGTAGCGCGGGTAAGCTCGTTGCCTTTTTCCTCTTCCGAACCGTTTGAAAGCAGCCCTATTCTTGGGTTGCGTTCGTTAAGCACGTATTTTGCGTACACATCACCCATTAAGGAGAATTGGACAAGATGCGCCGGCTTGCAATCGACGTTGCCTCCAACGTCAAGCACTATAACCGGCTCTTTCCTGGTGGGAATACAAACGGCTATGGCCGGACGTTCGACCCCTTTAAGCCGCTTTAAGACCATCATGCCGGCTGCCATGGCGGCGCCGCTGTTCCCCGCACTCACGACCGCATCAGCCTTGCCGTCTCTGACGTAGTTAAAACACACGCGCAGGGAAGAGTCCTTTTTCTTCCTGATCGCACTTACCGGGGACTCGGCCATGCCCACCACTTCAGAGGCGTGTGCAACGGTTATAGGAAGGCCGTCTGTCTCGTATTTATCAAGCTCTGAGTCCACCGTTACCTTATCGCCGATAAGGATGACCGATATACCCTCTCTTGCCGCAAGCACAGCTCCCTCTACAACCACCTGAGGGGCGTTGTCCCCTCCCATTGCATCTACAGCTATCTTCATAGAGTTTTAGTACTCATAAACGGGAATTGAAAAAACATGCTACTTAAAAAAAACTCTCTCACCATTACAGGGCGTCTTCTACAATGATGATTTCTTTACCTTTATACGTGCCGCAGCTTGCGCAAACGTGATGAGGCCTCTTGGGCTCTGCGCACTCAGGACAGGTTGATATGGCAGGGGTGCTGAGCGCGTCGTGGCTCCTGCGTTTGTTTCTCCTGCTTCTGGAATGTCTTTTCTTTGGATGTGCCATTTCTTTTTACTTACCTCGCTTTTTTAAATATAATTCTTTTTTAATTCGTTTAAGTTTTGAAATATCACGACTGCACGACTGTCTTCAGCCAGTGAATTAAAGATTATACAAGAGCAGGCACGTATATGTCAACAAAATTAAGCTACTCGGAGGAGTCAACATTACGCGCAACAACGTCGTGGTTTAACTCCCTGCGGTGCGATCAAAGCGCACAACCGAACTCGCAGGAATTAGCTGCCGGAGGCAGGTGTGATTGCGCACAACAACGTCGTGGTTTCACTTATAGAGGTTGCGTCAAGCTGCATAACCAGACTTGCGGAATTGAGCTGCCGGAGGCAGGTATGATTGCGCACAACAACGTCGTGGTTTCACTTTTAAAGGTTGCGTCAAGCTGCATAACCAGACTTGCGGAATTGAGCTGCCGGGGGCAGGTGTGATTGCGCACAACAACGTCGTAGTTTCACTTATAAAGGTTGCGTCAAGCTGCATAACCAGACTTGTGGAATTAAGGTGAAATCACCCGCGCCCTCATAACCTCAAACACTGCCCTTGACCACTGCGCTAAAAATAAGTAAGCTAACAAAATGATAGTTGAGCCAATTAAAAAGACCCCGCTTCAAGTCTACTCGCTTCTGCGCGGGCTTGACCGGCCATTCATACTTTCTTCCGGCGCCCCGGAGAGGCCGTTTACTTACGTCGGGGCAGCGCCGTTCCTAACAGTCACGACCTCCTATAAAAATTCAAAAACAACGGTTTCAGGTGTTGACGGAAAAGCCGCAGATTTATTCACCGACCCTTTTTCCGCCATGTCGCATATAGTGAATAAATATAAACGCCCCGCACACCCTGATTTTCCCTTTTCAGGCGGTGCGGTCGGATACTTCTCCTACGACCTTAAAGACCAGATAGAACCCACACTCCAGGGGTCAAAAAAACTCTCTGACAGCCTTAACCTGCCCCTTGCAAACCTTGGCGTCTACGACACCGTGTATGCCTACGACCACACAAAAAAACAGGGATTTTTGATCTCAGGCGGATTAAAAGAAGAGAGAGAGAGTTATAACGAAATAAAGAGAAGACTTGACTCAGGCGCTCAGAGCGCTCCGGCAACACGACTACCAACGTCCACGCCGCACTACGGTCTACTTGACTACCTGAAATCAAACATGACCAGAGAGGAGTATTTAGGTCGCGTAGAAAAAGCGCTTGACTACATAGCCGCAGGCGACATATACCAGGTAAACATATCTCAAAGGCTTAAGTTCAACTGGACCGGCGACGCGCTTGATTTATTTACGACACTTAACGAAGAAAGCCCGGCCCCGTTTAGCTCGCTGCTTGAATACAACACCTTCAGCGTCATTTCCAACTCCCCTGAAAGACTGCTTCGCGTTTCGGGTGATAACGTCATGACGGAGCCGATTAAAGGCACTAAGGCGCGCGGAGGTAATCCCAGGGAAGACGCCGAATTTGCAGGCGCCCTCTTAAGCGACCCCAAGGAGCGGGCCGAACATCTGATGATAGTCGACCTTGAGCGTAACGACCTTGGGCGTATCTGCAAGCCTGGTACAGTCAAGGTAGACGAATTTCAAAAAATAGAAACTTTCTCTACCCTGCACCATATCGTCTCTACGGTTTCAGGCGCTCTAAGGCCGGAGATAAATTCGTTGACAGCTCTAAAAACATGTTTCCCCGGAGGTTCGATAACCGGCGCGCCAAAGATTCGCGCAATGGAGATCATAAACCAACTCGAACCCACAGAGAGGGGCGTTTATACAGGCTCTATTGGTTATATCGATTTTTCAGGAGACCTGGACGTTACGGTTGCCATAAGAACGGCCGTGCACACTGGTAACACGGTATACTTAAATGTCGGTGGCGCCGTAGTTGCCGACTCAAACCCGGCGGCAGAATTTCTTGAGACCATGCTTAAGGCCGAGGATTTTTTCAGAGCCCTTGAAAAAGCAAAGCAGGCTTCGTAAGTAGATCACCTCTTACCGGTTTAACCAAAAACCCGGGCTTACCGGGGCACCCGGATTCACCGGGGTACCCGGATTGACCGGAAAATCTAAAAAAATGCCTGAAAAAACTACACACAGAAGCCAGAAAGTTTATTTAAACGGTAAGTACCTTTGCCCTGAAAATGCTCACATCTCTGTTTTCGACAGAGGTCTTCAGTACGGGGACGGACTGTTTGAGACACTAAGGGCTTACAATGGCAAAGTTTTCTTACTTAATGAACATATAACGCGTCTTCAGGCAGGCGCAAAAACCCTTTCCATCCAGCTTGAAAAAACAACCGAGTTTGTGGATATAAAAAAAATTATTACAAAACTTCTTAGATCAAACGACCTTTCAAGCACCGATGCAATAGTGAAAATTATAATAACAAGGGGTGTGGACGTACCGTATCCCTCCCCTGTGCCGAACGTAAACACCAGGCCGACTATTGTTATAACCGCTCGACCTCTTAATACCGCTAAAATAAGCAAGATCCAGAGGTCAGGAGTGCAAGCGGTTTTTCTGAAACAAAGAGAGGTCTTTCCGGATGGCATGAAGACCCTTAACTACCTGCCGGCGATTACAGGGAAGATAGAAGCATCCAAAAAAGGCGCTTTTGAAGGGATTTTCATATCTCACACAGGCAAACCCGGTGGAATGGGAAAAGCACTTACGCGTGACCTGGTGCTTGAGGGCACAAGCTCAAACGTATTTATCGTTAAGGATAATAACACAATCAAGACCCCGCCGCTTGGGAGAATTCTGCCCGGCATAACAAGGGATGTAGTAATCCGGATTGCAAGGGAGTGCGGACTTACAGTTAAAGAAACTGAAATCACAGTGGGGGAGCTTAAAAAAAGCCGGGAGGTCTTTATAACAAACTCGGCAATAGAGATCGTGCCGGTAACAAAGATAGACGACGTTTTTATTGGTTCAAACAAGGCCTCAGGCAAAGTCACGATCAAGTCACACCCTGCCACAAGGCTGCTACAAAAGGCCTACCTTTCAAGAGTAAAATCCTGTTAACCCGGATATAAGTCCTAAGCCCATCAAGTGGGTTTAATTCAATTATTCTTACTTCTTTTCTATTTAAACAGAGTACCTTTAACAACCACACCTTAACCAACCACATACACACCCAACTAAAAAAAC
>CBDUXY010000059.1:0-14039 GCA_965371305.1 uncultured bacterium | reverse complement strand
CTCACACAACAGCTTTTTTTTATTTACCGGGACTTTTCCTCCAGGAAAGATTGTTAATACTATTTCACTTGTTCTACCGTCTGTAATAACGATTTTGTCGTCTATTCTAAGATTTAACGCTAACATAATTATTCCTTTAAAAAGGCCCGTCCCTGGGCCGAAGTCAATCCGTTAATGTTTCCTTAACCGCGGCTTTAGCTTTTGCAAGCGTGGTTTCGTTCATGGGTTCACCTAAACACATATCAGCCACGTCTTTACACACCGCTAATAGGTCGTCTCTTTCCAAGCCTATTTTGAAGCTGTTTTTTGCCATTGCCTGTGCAACTACAAAACATTCCTTAGTATCTTCTATTGCTTGGTTGAATTTGTCGTCTAATTTGCTCATTTCTTACTCTCTTTCTTAGCCAATCTCTTGCGGTTCAAGGCCCGGAGCTTGTTGTAGAAAGCGATGGGGTGAAATTCAAAGTTATACTCTTTTGAGTTACAATCAAATTCTTTGTCTATCTTTAGGCCCGGACAATAACTGCAATCAGTCGTAGCATCGCCGCCTAAACTGTCGTTTCTGTCGCAAAAGTAACAATTAAAAACGAGTTCGTCCTTTGCGTGTTTTTCAATCCATTGCTCTTTAAGTTCTTCTACGTCTTGCTCGGCGTCTTTTCTGATTTCCTTTGCTATCCACCGCCACATAGACAGGCACAACCGCCAAGTTTCGTCTAATGTTAATCGTTTCATATCTTCATCTCCTATAAACTCACGACCTTTGGTGATAAAATGCACCATATTTCATCTGTGGTTTTATATTTGCACTTAGGGCATTTGCAGTCGAATTTCACCCCTGTATATTTATGCTTGATATATTCATTCAAAACGTGCGGAGTAGGTATATACATTGGGTATTTACATTTTGGACATTTGCCAATCCTTAATACTTTTATAGATTTATCAGGCAATTTACTTTTGTTTGTTGGCACTACCGTAGAGCAAAACCCAATACCCAACAAACCTAAAAAACCTCGTCTATTTGTTTTCATTGAATTTTCCTATAAAAAAATACGCAAAAGGGGAGCAAAGGCATGTCGAAGTGCTTGATGTACTCCCCAATTGCGCAATATGCAAAAGATTTTTGCTTGCTTTTTTTAGGTTGAGAGTTTATCATATTCGACATACCTTATACTCCATATCTTATTATCGACTAAAGTATACCAATAACTTGAACAAAAGTCAAGGATATTATTCTTATATGTATATTAGGTGCGCTAATAGCCTTTGTTGGCCCACTCAAACCATTTTTTTACCAACGCTCTTATATCTTCCAGCCCTTGGCCTTGCCCGCCTTTATTTTTTCCTGTCCAGATGAATTTTTCAGGCATGTCTTTTCCCCACAACCGAATTACCGTGAAGTCTTTTGCTTTATTCAAATTGTTTAATAGTATCTCTTGTCCTTTTGGTATAATAACCCCTGGGTTTTTGCTTTCTATAACAAGATAGTGTTTTTTTCTTTCTACAACACAATCTAAATCTGACGGTTCTATTTTGGATTTAGGGTCAACTTTTTTTATTTCTTCGGCTATCCAGTCCCAGTCAAAAACTCCGTCAAATCCTGCGGATAGATGTTTGTTAAATGCGTTTGGATATTTTATCATATTACTTTTACCAGTATCCCTTTGTCTTTGAATATTTCTATAAAGCGTTTCTTATTATTGCCGAAATAGAAAAACGTCTGCCCGTTTGTCGGGCAAGTTTTTTCTACTGTGGGCGTATAAAATCTTTCTCTGCCATCCGGCATACATATCACTTGTGCATTAACGGCGCAACTCTGCCACCAGTCCGTATCTGTCTGGTCGTTTGTCAATAAGATGGCAGCGTCTATGTCGGGCAGGGATTGTATCAATTTGTCGGTAAACTCTCTGATGAGGGGCATACCATAAGGGGGATTAAGAAATACCCGGCCTTCCCATTTTTTGTCGAGGCCGTTAGTGTCCATTGTATAGTATTTCTTTGCCTTAACTATTTTCTGTGCCATTTTGCATGATGCAGGGTCAAGGTCTATCTCGCCTAATACAGCCCTTATTCGGTCTACTGTTTCCTGCCTTGTGTAGTTTTCGGCATTACCAGTCATTTTGCTCACAAGAGAATCGCCGGGAAGCCAGCCTAAAGCCTTGAAATGCCTATAGGCTGTTGTTCTGTCTATGCCCTTGCTCTTTATCCAATCATCCCATGTAGGCAACCTTGTTGCATTTGCAACGAGGTCTGTGCGTTTGCCTGGCCTTGCCAGCTTATTATAAAATACCCAAAGCTCAGATAGGACTTTACTCGTAAGCCTGCGCCAATTAAATATATGAGAGTCAAAGTGCTTGTCAGCCTCGTTAAAATTCCATTTTTTAGGTATTTCAGGGGTAGGTATTTTCTCGGAAAGTATTATCTCGTCCATATCAATTCCAATAAGCCGCCCGGAAGGTGGTTAGTAATTTGCCTGTGAAGGCGGGTATGGCTTCCGGGCAGCATAAATTCTCTATACTAACCACGAAAGTATTATATTTCCTCCGCTTGATATGTCAAGTCTTTTTTTGACTCAATACACATATTTCTCTACTTCATCATAATCAATCCCCAGCTTAACGCACAAGGCCCTCAAGTCGCTGGCCCTGGCTTCTTCCACCATATCGAGGTCAAAGACTATCCAATAGGCCGTCGTCGATTCTGGGCCATGCTCGTGCGATTTCTGGATTATGTAGGGGCCTATTCGCATTTAACGACTATATTCCTTAAGTCCTCTGCTGTTACAGAATATTCTTGTGCATTGTGAATTAAGATTGCTTCGCATTCAAATTTAAGAGCAATTACAATTAGAGAATCAAAACAATCGGCAATCTCTGCACCGGGCCTTGCGTTTGTTATTATCTTGGTTATTAAAACGTCGTCTATTGTTCTTATGCTCATTTCATTCTCCTATTCGCATAGTGTTATGGCGGCTTTGGTTAGCGAGACAGCTTCTTTGCGATATTTGGCTCTAAGCGCTAAATCTGGACAAGGGTGTTTATCGCTCATTTCAGATTCTACTTTCATCCATGCTTTACACGCAGCCAGCAGGTCGTCTCGCTGCTCACTCAATTTGTTACATCTCTTGATTATATCCAAATTGCCGGATTGGGCTTTTTCAAGTTTAGCCCTTAGGTCGTCTCGCTGCTGGGTCAACTTGCCAATGTGATTCATGTGCTTAATTAATGTTTCTTCGATTGTTTCGCTCATTTGCTCATCCTTTCACTTTGCCTTTGTTATGGCGGCTTTATTCAAAGCTATTGCATGAGTTGTTTGGCCTATGTTTTCAGTTAATAGCCTTTGGTTATATTTACACGCCGCCAGCAGGTCTGGAGCAGCTAATTCAAATTTCTTTCTCGCCTCACGTTCCTTAGCCTGCCTCTTCTGTTCAGCGATGCGCCTTTTCCGGTCTTTGGCGTTTTCTGTGTCAAAATAAGTTCCGTGGTCCATATCTCATCCTTTCTAAGCCTCGATAATTAAGGGGTAATAGTGGTCAGGATTCAAGCAAGCCTGCCGAGAATCTCAATCCTTATTTCCAACAATTCGCCTTTTTGGGAAATACAATAAACAACCTTTGCGTCATATCCTTGTTCCATAAGTTTGCAAATTGCATCGTCTACAATATCTTCATAAGTACTCATCTTCGCACGTTCCTTTCTGCCGAGGGGTCAGGATTTATTTTGCCCACATGGCAATGTTCTTGTCTACTCTTTCCATCATATCTTTGGTTTCAGGTAGATTGCGCAGAGCTTCTTTTAGAATACTTATTTCCGTTAGATATTTACCAAAAGCAATATTCAGTTGGCCTATTTTGCGAGCCAAAAGAAATAAGCAAATAAAGAGAACCATCAAGAAATAAATCATTACTCGTACTCCTAAATTATAGTTATAATTGCAGCCGCCTACTTGTTAGCCCGCCAGCGGCAGGGCGGTATGAAGGGTCTAATCTTCGTGATAACAGTCATCTTCGTAATCAAGCTCTTCGCATTCAGCTTCCATTATTTCCATAGCACAGGCAGGAGCGCCACACCAATAGATACCGAGCCATGCAGTATCAAATAGTTCTTGCTTGCGGCTGAGTTTTTTGCCACATGACATACAGCGTAGCTCATCAAGTATTTTGATTGCCATAATTCACATCCCTTCATAGAGTAAATAAAGTTTAACGGCTAACGCTCTGAGCCTGCGCAACCAGGCCCAGGGCGCGGGCGGTTAGTCACAATCAAATGGGATAGGTTTGTGGCATTCTGGACATAGTGCATTCCCGGCCATATATCTACGAACGCCCCGAAGTTGCGAAAAGCTGTCAAATTCAACTTTCCCATTAGGTTTTATTATGTGGCCACACTTACATTTATAAGGTTGGGGCTTTTTGTCTTCTTTTGTCATAATTCACATCCCTTCGTAAAGGCCCAAAGCTGGGCGGTTAGTCGATAGTATTGAGTAATTCCGCGCCAGGGTATTTGTTGCAGACTACCAACTTTGCTGAACTGGAGGTTTTGTGGATTCGGGTTTCGAAAAGGTCTTTGCCTTTGGCGTCAAACACCTGGCAATAATAACCTCCATCGTCCTCCGAATAAACCAGGTCATAAAATACTTTCATAATCAGGTTCCCTTCATAAAGGCCCAGGCCAGGGCGGTTAAGATTACTTTTGTAAAATCTTGCTTCTTTGAACACGGCGAATAAGGCTGGCTAATTCGTCAGGCTTTACCCATCCAACAACATCCATCCCTCGGCTTTTAGGAAGGAATTTGTTCGTGAGCCAATCAACACCTTTTATATTCTTTGTGGGGAAAATAGCTATTTCGGCACTGGTACATCTATTTTCTTTGGGCGATTTGTGCTTGTTGGCGCAATAATTACCATATCCGAATTGCACAGAAATAGTTAGCCCGTTTTCAAAGGCTAAGTGAAAACCTTTGCCGTCTGTAATTTTAAGGTACGATTCCATTTTAGTTCCTTTGATATTATTGTTTGCGTTCATATATTAGAGCCTTCTACTTTGGCAAAATAATCAATTTTGGGTTGTATTTGACAATGCTTTGTAGCTTCGTCTTTAGTATTATATCCATGTGAAACGGGCATATAATAGTTTTTGCTACCATTGCGAACAAGGCCAAGCACATACCACTTATTATCGCTTGGATTTTTTGCTGTAATATATTCGTCTTTTGTTTTCATATAGGTATATAGAGCAATGACTGTGCCACATCGACAAATAAAGTGAGATAGTTGAATAAAGGTTGTTCGGGGGCTAAAATAGCAATAGTTAAGATAGGCCGAATATAACGACGTGTTTCACAAGATAAACATTAAAAAAGTATATTCGGACAAATGTTATATAAGTACAGTATAAGGCTATGTTTAAGGTAATGTTGACAGAAAACAACGCTTGTTTACGAAAATAAACATAATAAAGTTATTGACTTCTGTTGGTATTGGTTTATAGTAGATATGGCTTTTGACTGATTTGAGATTGGCCGGTTATGGGTTCGACTCCTATCTCCGGTCTTATGAGTTTTGAAAGTGAAGTCTATTGGCTTGACGAAGAACTTAGGCGGATACAACATGATTGTATGGAGCCGTATATGAAATCTCAGAATCAGTCGAGGCCAGGCCGCAGTCTAAAACGACAAACCGAGGATAATCCTAAATCTGTAAACTGTGAGGATTATGTCGAGAGCCAAACCGCAGGTTTAAATAAGGCTCATTCTGTCACGCCAGCAAATACCAAATAAAGGTTTATAATAAAAAAAGGCTGGAACCTTGAGATAAATACCGCAAAGGGCTAATCTGCGGTAGAAACTCGGTATAGGTAAGCGTTAGAGATTACCAGGATAGTGAGTAAATGAACTTATCGCAATATAAACTAAGCTCTCGGCAAATCAAAGGCATACAAGGTATTCAAGATTACGCTCATGAGCAAATAAGGGTAGGAAAAAAGATTTGCGGTAAAGTATGTTCTTTGGATAACGGGCATATCCAGAGAATTTATAAACAAGCTCAAAGTGATTGTGAGGAAATAGCCGAACAGGGCCGTAGACAGTTTTGTTAAGTTATTGAACAACAGGTGGATTAAATGTTAAAAGAGGAGTGTAAACATAAAAAGACAACAACTTGGACACATCGTGACGGTTCAATATATATAGATTGTGATAAGTGTGGGAAGATAATGAAAAGAACAAAACCATATACTGAAACAGGCATAAGGATTTATAGATAAAATACATAAAAAAGAATGGTACAACCAAATAGAAGAGTCTGTCAGGAATCTTGTTAGACTACTTCGAGATAATGGTTTTAACACTTTCTGCTCTTGTGGGCATAAAAAGAATGTACAAATAGAATATTATGGACATGAAGACATACAACGTCTTTATAACTTATTGTGGGAAAATGGTCACAAAAACTTTGAATTACGTCTCTTTTGGCCCAGTTCTGGTATTGGTAGATTTATGGAGGTAGTATTACTCTGATAGGGTTTGACAAATGGGGCCGAAATGTCGATAATAGTGTTGCAACGAAGTTTAGGATTTATAAAGGTATGAGACTATTTAAAGGCCACTTAGCAATATTTAGACATCCTGAAGAGTTGCGATTTAGCTTGTTTAGTTTTAAAAGGTTAGGCGGGTTAAGATTAAGGCTGTTTTCGTTGGTTATATGGTATAAGCATTTGAGAAACGCATGAAAAAGCTCTTATGCTGGTTATTAGGACACAAGACAAAGCCGATAGGGATTAAGACTGAGGGCTTGGCCTGGAAATGTTGTCAAAGATGTGGTAAGGATATATTCGAGGCTAAGTAATGTTTGAAGATATTAAGATTCAAATAGAAAAGGTTAAGGAATTATCATTAGAAATGGCGAGGTTGTCTCAAGAACGGATTCAAGCTAATTATAAGGAACGTAAAAAGTTGTTAAGTAGGCAATTAGTTATAGTTAAAACAGTTGAAGAAGAAGAACATGCCAAAAGGTGATAAACTAACAGATATAACTATAACAGACAAAGGGTATGTATTTCAAAATGGTGATTTATTTGAGAAAATAGGGAAGGGAGCATTAGTAAATAAAACAGCAAGATTTCGTAATATGGTTGAAGCGATAGGAATAAGAGCGGGGGTTTTATTAAGAGTTAAGATTGAAATAAAAAAAGGTAATTAAATGGCTATGCAGGAAGCCACAAGAGTAAAGTATAGTTTGTTTGCTGCGTTTTATGTGGGTAATGGAGATAATGGTGCAAAGGCCGCCAGGGATGCAAGATTTGCCCCGAATAGTGCTAAACAAACGGCTAAGAGGCTACTTACTACTGATTACGTAAAAGCTGAAATTAGTAAATTAAGGGCTAAGTTAGCTAAAAAGGCTGCTTATACTATTGAACAGGCAGAGTTAGAATACGAGCAAGCAAGGTTGTTGTCAATCCAGAAAGAGCAAGGCGGTGCCGCTGTGGCTGCTGTAACTGGGAAGGCCCGTCTTTACGGCATGGACAAGGACTCAGGCGGCGGCAGGGAGCAGACTGTTATCATAATAGGTCCTAAGACGCCCGTTAAGGCGATAGAGAGCCGGCCAGGGGCCTCTGATAAGCAGATAGAAGGAGAGACGACAAATGGCGTATAAAGATAAAGAGAAGCAACGACAGGTCCAGCGAGAATGGGTTCGACAGAAGCGTAATAAAGGTGGGGTTCGACAGGAGAGTTCGACACACCCGGATGTCTGTCAATACTGTGACAAGCCGATAATTTCTCTTGGCTATACTCGCAAGTATCCAGGGGCATGTTATGACTGCTCATTGAAGCCACACCCAAAGACTATAGATGACTTGTGGCCGGCATACAGATATAGCAATGACTCAGACTATGTGATGACTGCGTATGAACGTGAACACTACAAGCCCGCGAATGAACTGGCCGATGGTGAGTACAACCCAGTGAGCAAGCCAGGTGATAGCCACTATCGAGGATAGCATGGCTATTAGAATCAGAGGAGACTAAATGAATCTGAAAAGCCGAGGGGGTGGGTCGATAAAGGCCCCCGTGTCCCCTTTTGGGCGAAAGGCAGAATAGTATGATATATGCCTGTAATTACAGGACCCAAACTAAAAGTTAGATACCTACTTAATATGAAGCCTAAAGATATAAAAACTGAACAAGATAGATTAGATTACGTCACATGTCGCCAGCTAAGACATAAGTATGGAATAACTATAGAACAGTATAACCAGCGTTTTAATGAACAAAACGGTTGTTGTGCTATTTGCAAAAAACATCAGGGCGAATTTAAAAGAAGACTTCATATAGACCATAATCACGAAACAGGCGAGTTAAGAAGTTTATTGTGTCCTAATTGCAACACGGTTATTGGGAAAGTTGGCGAGAGTGTGGAATTATTGGGAAAAATAGCTGAATATTTAGAAATATGGAGTGTTAGGTAACTTATGCCGACTAAGATAATAAATTACGATTTAGAGCCTTTTCAGTGGGATTTTTACGCTTCTTTGAACCGATTCCCTGCCTTTATAGCAGGCTGGGGTACTGGCAAGACGATGGACGCCCTTTTCAAAGGCGATTTATTGAATCGTTTTTACAAGAACAATCTTGGTTTAGTGGTTAGGAACAAATACACTGACCTTCGTGATAGTACGATGAAGGACTTTACCCGTTATACTAATAAGCACATCCCCCAGGGCACTAAGGAGTCTAACTACGCCAATGGCAGTGTAACTTTATTCCGTCACGCCAAGGAGTTGTCAGGTCTCCAGAACGTCAATATCGGATGGGCTTACATTGAGCAGGGTGACGAATTTCCTACCGATACTCAGTTTCAGCTTTTGCGGGGCCGTTTAAGGCGAGAATTGGAGGTAGACGAGGATTACTGGTCAATTTTAGTAGACAGCCACAAAAAAGCTGGTCAGCCTATCCCTGATTTCCTTCAAAATATGCACGACAAGCCTTTGCGCCAAATAATGACTATTTGTAACGCGAGGGGTCATAATTGGGCATGGAAGATGTTCATAAAGAGTCCCCAGGAGGGTTTTTCATGCGTCCAGGCCAATTCTTTCGACAACGAGGACAATGTACCACCTGATTTTATTGCTGATTTACGTAGAATGGAGATAGATTCTCCCGCTAAGTTCAAGCAATTTGTAATGAACTGCCACGACGAAGTGGATTTGGACGCTTGTTATTGGGCGTCAAGGCTCTCAGAGATACGCAAGGCCGGGCACATGGGAGTTCTTCCCTATAAGCCTGATTTCAGGGTCCACCTGGCCGCAGACATAGGCCTGGACTGTACTGCGTTATGGTTTTTCCAGTTAATCGACCAAAAAAGGCATTATATAGACTATTACGAGAATACAGGTAAATTCGCAGACCATTACGCCCGGATTTTAGATGAGAAGAAACGTGACAAAGACTATCTTTATGGAAGGTTCATAATGCCGCAGGATTCTAACAAGCGTGAACAGGTAAGCGGTATGACTTTCAGCAAGGCGTTTAAGGACTTGGGATATGAGGTTGTAGTTTTACCAAAAGTACAAAACCTTGACATAGCTATAAATAATGCTAATAACGGTTTTTCGTCGGCCTGGTTTGACGAAAATAAATGTGAAGATGGATTAGAGGCTCTTTTTCATTATCGCAGGGAGTACAACGAAGACTTGAAGATATATCTACCGTCGCCTTTGCACGATTGGGCTTCTCATCCGGCGTCCTCGATAATGTACTCTGATATAGCTATTTCCAAAGGTCTTTGCGGTACAATTAAGAGTGTAACAAAAGAGCAGATAGCCAAATGGAACAAGAAGTACCGGAGAACGGGATGAGAAAAACATTTAAGAATCAGAGTATAGGGCGACTTACGGCCCGCACAAGATATTATTGGGAATCTCATAAAATACGATGGGAACGTAGATACGAAAGAACATACCCCGATTGCAGTGCTGAGATTGGTAATTTTTTTGGTATTAGGTGGCTAAATGCCTAACGAAAAGACTTTTGTAGTAGACAGGGTATCGAAAACAAGATTCGAACTTCCTGAAGACCCTGATTTTAATAAGCCTAATATGGCCTTGAGAAAATGGATGGAAGGAAAAGAGATTGAAAATATGTATTACGAGTACGAATAATGCCTAACGACGAGACTACAATATCTGAATTTCACGACGTTTACGAGATAAACGATACTGCATGGCGTCCGTTCAACGAGCAGGCATGTCTCGACCTTGACTACTATCTGAAAGCCCAGCATACATACGAAGAAATGCAGAGGGCCGACCGCCAGAACAGACTCCTTCATACAATCGATAAGATAGGCCGGCAAGTCAATCTTTTGCACGGCTACGAAATCCGGAATCGTCATATACTAAAAATAGGGCCACAGGGGAATTTTGACGAAACAGAGGACCAAGCCTGCAACCAACACACGGGTGTTCTAATGAGCTTAATGGCCCGTCACGGTGGTTACGATATGATGAGCGAGGCTTTTAAGTGGGGGATTTTGGTGCAAGGTTCCAATCTAATAGAGTCATGGCGTGATAGGTCAGGCACGATACAGTACGGAAGATTGGGATGGAACCAGTTTTTATTAGACCACGGACTCACTAAGGACGACCTTTCCGATTGTGGCGATATTCTTACTGGTCAATGGATTTCCACTGAAAAAGCCAAGATGCTGGTCCCTACCGCTGCCGACGAGATTGAAGCGATTGACCCCTTGACCCATACGAGTCGCTGGCCGTTCCAGGGCACACCGACAATGATGAACAAGGCAGGCAAGAGGATGTTTGAGCAATGGTGGCATAGGACTACCGAAGAAGTTTCTGTGGTTCAAAATCGTCTTACCGGACAAGAGAAGACCTTTAAAGAATTTCTCAGGGATGAGGCAAGGGGTGATAAGAACCTGGCAAATCAACTTCTACAAAACTTCAGGACTCCCGACGGTGCCCCGGTACTTGTTAAGTTCAGGGACATTAAGGGCAAGGTGGAATTAAAGATATCCGTAGACGATGAGCTTGTATGGTCTGGCGATAATCCCATGAAAATACGTGATTATAATTATACATGGTTTCATGGCATGTGGTGTCCCGAACAGCCGAGGACAGAGTTAAAATTGCAGGCATTTACTCGTGGGCTTCGTGACCCACAGCGGATGTATAATCGCAAGATAAATCAAGCGATGGATATAATTGAAAGCCAGATTCACGGCGTAAGAATGACGAGAAGTAAGCATCTGATGAATCCCGAAGATGCTTATTTGAGTGGCCAGGGCATTAACCTTCAAGTTAATGAAGACACGCCGGACGAAATGCCATTTAAACAGATTTTCGACCAGATACCCGCCTCGGAAGTTCCACAATCAGTTTTTACCATGTTACAGATTATAGAGAAAGACGGGGTTGAGACTGGTGGGCTAAATCAGGAAATATTCGGTACTGACGAAAAGAACAAGGAAATATCCGGTATTCTTCATGCTTACCGAACAGGCAAAGCGTTGACCGGGCAGGGTTGGATGTTTCAAGGTCTCAGAAGTTCTAAAAGAGATTTTGGTAGAAAGCAAGTCCAGTTAGTACAACTTAATTATGACCCGCGACGTGTTCGTAAGATAATCAACGAGGAACCTGCGCAGGGATTCTACGACGACGATTTGTCGAGATTTGACTGTGCGCCTACGGAAGGATTAGAGACCGATAGCCAGCAGAATATGTATTACCAGGAACTCAAAAGCCTTCTCTTGGAACTCCCGGACGAGTTCAGAGGTATCATAACGGCCGATATGTTAGTTAAAGCCTCCCCGATGCAGTTTAAGACCCCGACCTTGCAAGCCATTCAGCGGGCCGTTAAATCGAGACAGCAGGCACAACAGGCACAAGCGCAGTCTCAGCAGTCTACCGACAAACTGACTCAGGGCTTGACAGCCGTCCAAATATCTCAGGCACAGGAGAACATGGCTGATGCGCGGGAGAAGCGGTCGGAAGTACCGTTGAATAGAATGAAGACGCTGGCGCAGGCCCAGAAGATAAGTGCCGAGCCGCTTGTTGCCCTGGTCAAAGAAGAAGTTAGATTGCAGATAGCACAGGACAAGAATAGGCAGGTGCAAAATGCTGGCTAATATTATAAAACTAATACCGACATTTATATTGGCTGCTTTGGTTAAGCATAATTATAGTTTACGGAAACGAGGCATAATACCTGACGCATTATATTGGGCTGATGAGGAATTAGTACGAAGAAATTACCAACATTTTATCGATTTGTGGGAAGAGGCATAAAAGTGGTCGCAAGAACTAAAATCTACAAGGGTGAATCGCCCCTCGGTGAATTACAGGGTGCTTTTAGGGATGAAGTAAAAGGTATTCTCGAAGATGCTGCCTTAAAAATGAAATGTAATATTGAGCAGTTAAAATATAGGTTCGATAATTTGGGCCGTGTAGAGATACAGAAAATGACTCTTGATGAGATGATTGAAAAACATCACGAAGATGAAGAGCGCAAGAGAATTGCCGTTATTCGTAACAGGAGAAACAATGGCTAAGAAAAACAAGGCTAAAAAAGCCAAAAAAACCAACATCGCAAGACCGACAACGTTTAGTGATGAACGGTTTCGGGTAGAGAATGCCGCTGATACCATGATGAGGTTTCAGGAGATAAACGCAGACTCTAAATTAAAAGCTAAGGCTAAAAAAGAACTCGCCCGAAGAGAGAAGGCCATAAAAAAAGCAAGGAAGGTATAATGGGTAATATCGTAAATGTTACAATTGACGAAAATATACAACTTGACCCAAAGTATACTAAGAATATGCCCGATAGTATCAAACAGCCGTTGCTCATTACGATTACAATGGCGATGCAAAGATATAATTGTGACTGGCGCGACCTTGAATGGAGCGTAAAATATTACGATGGCCAGCCCGCTATAAGTGTAAAACCAAAAGGAAAGATTAACTCGTGAAAATAATATATGGATGCCACAAAAGCGATGAAATATATCTTTGCTTTTGGGATATAATCAAACTCTTGTTTCGCAGGAAAATAAAAGATAGTGCTACAAATATCAGATTAGGTAGGATTAAATAATGACCCAAGAACAGGACAGGAAATTAGCTGAAATCGGCAGGCAGATTGCCGACTTGTTCCCTGATATGTACGGCAAGGTTTACTTTCAATTTAACTTGAAACCGGGCCGTGAAGATGTTAATATGAACTATGGCGTTGAAATGTCGAAGATTTTTAAACCTAACAGATAAGAGACAGGAATAAGACAATGGGATTATTTGATAGTTACGGAAATGTTGCCGCGTTTGGTGGGCCAATGCCATCACTTGGTCTTTTTGGAGGTTTGTTGGGTGCTGGCTATCAAGGTTATGGAAATTGTGCGCAACAGGCACAAGAGCAACAAGTAAGGATGGCGCGGCAACAAGCTCCGCTCCAGCAACATTTTACTATGCCGATGGGGTTGGGTGCTTATTTTGGCAGTTCGCAACAACAAACTTCTTGTAACCCTACGGATTTCGGCGGAGAACGAAAAATTAAGCATGTTGAATCGCGCGAAGTAACTTGTACTGAAATTGCTCATAAACAAATATCAGGCGCAGTACAAGCTGTTAAGGATGCGCAAAATGAATAGGCGTAGTTTCATCCAAAGATGTTTCGCTGGCGTAGCCGGGGTGTATGCGGCTTTTTTGCCAGGCAAAAAGAAATCGCCGATTATTACTGCTAATGGCATAGACAAGATTCAAAAATGGGAAGATTCCAAAGGTGCAGTATTTGAGTTGGACGATACACCTTTTGAGACGCCAAGAACTTATTACAAATTTGACGAACCTATAATGAGCATGTTTGAATACAACGGCAGATTGATAATTTTAACAGAAGGTTCTGCTTGGGAAAAAGATATATCTAATGATAAGGATTTTAAGAAGATTGACATCGATAAAGGACACTTAGTTTTAAGAGCGTAACAACTAAATAAATACGGCAACCCGACAAATGGCCCGTGATACTCATACGTT
>CBDUXY010000058.1:0-14231 GCA_965371305.1 uncultured bacterium | reverse complement strand
CCTTCTCCCCTCCTGCGTCGAGCAGGAAGCCTGCGTCGGCGTTAAGCGAACGCACGATGGTGGAGAGCCGCTCAAGTGAGTCCTGGAACTCACCTGCGCTTTTTGTAAGCCTCTTTCCGTCTATCAGGGAATCGAGCGCTACGACGTCGCAGTTGAGCCTGCCGAGAATTTGCGGAAAGATGCGCGAAGAACTGCCGTAAGAATAATCAAGAATTATTTTAAATTTCGCTTTTTTAATGGCGTCTATATCGTCCAACGCCGAGAAAAACCCTGCCTGATAACTCTCAATTGCGTGAGGCGGAAAATCAAGCTCTCCGCTATCCTCCATGGGCACGCGCCTGAAGTCCTCACGAAAAAACAATTTTTCAATCCCCTTCTCCTGGCCCGGATGCAGATCAAGCCCCGTGTTGTCGAAGAACTTCAGATCCACAAGTTCCACGTCAAACGGCGAGCGCCGCGTGTGTACACCTGCAACCTCTTCACCACTCCTTGCAAGGTACCTGACAACCGGCATAGGCGTTACGCCGTAATCGTGTACGTTAACGCCGGTCGATAACACACCTGACATAATCGCTCTGTTAAGCATCCTAGAGGTCTTGTGCGCGTCCCTGCTCGTTGAGATCGTAGCGCCCTTGCCAAGAGAGGCGCCGTACGCCGCCCCAACCTTTGCGGCAAACTCAGGGCTTAATTCCAGATTTGCAAGCCCTGTTACCCCGTATGATGAAAACAGGTTCTTATTCCACTTGTCCGCCCATATAAGGCTTGTCGCAAGAGTGGCGTCGTCGTCCACCTCTTTATGAGTCCAGACCTTTACGTTTGCCTTCACCGAGCTGTGCCTGCCTATTTTACAGTTATCACTCAGTATGACGCCTTCGCCAAGGTGCGCGCCGTCACCAATAGAAACAAAATCGCCGACTATGTTTTCCTGCAACCTTGCTCCGCGCCCTATTTTAAGTCCGTCCCACATGACGGAGTCTATGATAACGGCTCCGTCTTCAACAACGGCATTGTCTCCTATGACAGAATTAACTATTCTTACGTTGCCGCCCACCCGGCAATCCTTTCCCAGCACCACGGTGCCTTCGAAGCTGGCGGTAAAATCAACCTTTGAGCCGTCACCAAGGTAAACATCCTTGCCCTCAACCTCTTCTCCGGGAATGTTAACGACCACCCGGCCTTGCAGCACGTCAAGGTTGGCCTGCCTGTACTCATGCAGGCTTCCGACGTCTTTCCAGTACCCAGGGGCAATATAACCGTATATGGGTTGTTTCTTCTCCAAGAGAAGCGGGAACAGGTCGTTGCTGAAATCAAACTCCCCGCCTTCGGGAATATAATCAAGTACTTCGGGCTCAAGTATGTATATGCCGGTATTTATAGTGTCGCTAAAGACCTCGCCCCAGGAGGGTTTCTCAAGAAAACGCAGGATACGTCCCGCTTTATCGGTTATGACTATGCCAAAGGCAAGGGGGTTTTCCACCCGTGTAAGCACGATTGTGGCAAGGGCCTTTTTTTTCTTATGAAACTTGATTGCCGCCGTCAGGTCTATGTCGGTAAGTACGTCGCCGCTTATGACAAGCGTGGTGCCGGGCTTTGTTTCCTGCCTCATGCCGAAGGCAACGCTTCCGGCAGTACCCAGGTCCGACTTTGGCGAGACGTAGTCGATGTTTACTCCAAAACTGCTCCCGTCGCCAAGATAGTTGCTCAGCGACTCGGGCTGAAAGTAAAGCAGGGTTGTCATGTCGGTTATGGAGTGACTCTTCAAAAGCTCTACGATGTGCCCTATCATGGGTTTGTTAACCACGGGCACCATTGGTTTAGGCAACTGGTTCGTAAGGGGCCTTAACCTTGTTCCAAACCCTCCGGCCATGATAATAGACTTCACGCTTTTGCACCTCCCTGACTTGTAAACAGTAAATAAAATAAATAGATTAAAATTTTACCAGTAAAAGCGTACTGCGTCAAGAAAACCCCCAACCAAAAGCTGCTCTAATACGCAAGCGGCTTTAAAAGGACTCAAGATAAGTACCGGCAATAACAAAAAAGAATTTTCAACACCACGCACTGAACTACCCCTGAGCCAGGCTGCGGGGCATTAAACCCACATGGTCATGCAGGCAGTACGTCAATTACGGACTATTACAGCCGATTAGGTGCTTTTTTTAATTTTTACTGCACATATAAGACCCAATCCTCTTAAAATTCTTGACTTTTCTGCGTAAAAACAATACAAATAAATACCATTGACCAAGCAACACGGCGTCAAACGGAATTAATGTTGGGATAAACCTCTAAACCAACATAGTGGACTTGAACCCGCCATGCGGGATTCAAACGAAATTTTTTATACATAAAGTTATATGCAACTGATACGCATCACTACTTAAGGTCGGTAGAGTTTTTTTTAACTAACAAAAAAAAATCTCGCCGCCCCTGGTTTCTTCAAGCAAGTCGGCCTGGTTTTTCAAAAAAACAGGCAAGCAGCAAGGAGAATTATTTTAAAGTGAGTTTCGTACTGACAGCTATATTTATGTTTATTTTCTGGTTGCTTCTCTCAGGAGAAACCGTCCATGCCATCTTGCACGGAAAAACCGACAGTACTTCAATAATTTTCATCATATCGGCTGTCGTATCGAGCCTGATTGTAGCCTACTTCTCACACGACCTTCTTATAGGAAAATCCGCCAGGTTCGGCCCCGGCATTTACCGCACGCTTAAATTCATAAAATACCTGCCCTGGCTCATGTGGCAGATTATAATCGCAAACTTCGACCTTGTTTACAGAACCCTGCACCCGAGTATGCCGATTGACCCGTGTATGATCGAGTTCGACACCGAGCTTGAAACGGAACTTGGCATAACAATCCTTGCAAACTCAATTACCCTGACACCCGGAACCGTAACGGTCAAGGCGGACAAGAAGGGGCACTTTATTGTACACGCCATTGCCAAGGCCCCTGCCGAGAGCCTCATTGACGGCGGCGGCGACATGCAGGCACGGGTACGAAAGTTGGAGGAATAAGTAATGTTTTATTACGCCGCAATAGCTATAGTCCTTGCCGCCATACTGGTCCTTTACAGGGCCATTGTCGGGCCGCGCGTTTGCGACCGGGTGCTTGCGGTAAACGTAATCGGCACGAAGACGGTCGCGCTCATAGCCCTTATCGGTTTTATATACGACCGCCCTCACTTCCTTGACATTGCCCTTGTCTACGCCCTTATAAACTTTATTGCAACGATCGTATTCCTTAAATACCGTGAAAAAGGGAGGCTTGACTGACACGTGGATATAAGGACTATCATATGCGCAATATGCCTTATTATCGGCTGCTTCTTCGTAATAGTCGCCTCAGTGGGCATCATACGTTTTCCTGACTTTTTCTCAAGGATGCATCCTGCGGGCAAAACCGACACCCTTGGCCAGGCCTTCATATTCATAGGCCTTATAGTTTACGAGGGTTTCACTATGGTAAGCCTTAAACTCTTGATCATAATCGCGTTCATTTTCATCGTCAATCCAACTGCCACGCATGCTCTGGCCAACGCAGCCTTTGTCGGCGGAGTAAAGCCATGGAAAAAGGGCGACCCGGTTGAGAAAACCGCCAAAGAAACCGCTATAGAATCTGAAGAATTCGAGAAACAATGCAGTGAAAAGGAGTACCGTCATGACTGAGTTCATCGACATACTGCTGCTGCTGTTTCTCGTTATAACCTCGCTTGCCGCAATCAGGATGAGGGATCTGCTAAGCGCTACGATTATACTCGGCGCGTACAGCCTTGTGATGGCGCTTGTGTGGATGAGGCTTAACGCCGTGGACGTTGCATTTACCGAGGCCTCGGTCGGAGCAGGCATAACCGCCGTCCTTATGGTCGCTGCCCTTAGCAGGACAAAAAGAAGCGAAGCCGATGAAGACCGGAAAAAAAGAAAACAAAGAGGTGCCGGGCTTAGAAAGTTCATCATGGTCTGCGTGGTCGTCCTGACGGCACTCATGCTCATGTACGGAACTCTTGACCTGCCTGACTTCGGTGACCCGAATGCCCCGGCCCACACCCACGTGGCCAAAAGATACTTTGATGAGTCCTATAAAGAGTTGCATTTAGACAACTTCGTAACAGCAGTGCTTGCGTCTTACCGCGGCTACGACACCCTTGGCGAGACGACCGTTATATTTACCGCCGGAATAAGCGTTATTTTGCTATTGCGGAGAAAAAGGAAAAAGACGTGACAGAACATATCGTCATAAAAACGGTATCGCGCATGCTGATACCATTTATACAACTTTACGCCCTCTACGTCATAGCCCACGGCGACATTAGCCCCGGCGGCGGGTTTCAGGGCGGAGTCATACTTGGTGCAAGCATCATACTCTATTCAATAATCTACGGCGTTAAAGAAGGCAGAAGCAGGATGAGGCAGACGTTTAACGACAACATGAACTCTATCGGCGTACTCATATTCGTGGCAATCGGGCTTCTATGCGTTCTGGGAGGAGGCATGTTCCTGCAATACGCCTCTATTTCCCATCACTATCACGCTCTTGCCAACCACCTGGGCATCTACGGCATAGAAATAGGCGTTGGCATTACGGTTGCCGGCGTTATGATGACTATTTTCTTTGAAACAGCGAGCAAAGACGATGATTGAAGTTTTTTTAGGCAAATATAACTACTGGATATACATCGTACTCATGATGATCGGGTTTTACGCAATGATTGCGAAACAAAACCTTGTCAAAAAGATCATCGGCATGAACATATTCCAGACAGCCGTATTCCTGTTCTACGTCTCCGTGGGTAAAATTGCAGGAGGTACGGCCCCGATCAAGTGGGAACATGCGGTAGCCTACGATAACCCGCTCACCCACACGCTTATGCTAACAGGAATAGTCGTGAGTGTGAGCACCACGGCGGTTGCCCTGGCACTCATAATAAGAATACACAAGGCCTTCGACACTATAGAGGAAGATAAGATACTCGAGATGAGGGTGGAAGAACAGACGCTGCCGGACGCAAATAACAACACAGGTGACGAGACACTATGAATTTAGCCGCAACCCATCCTGTCCTGGTCATAATCATACCCCTGGTAACGGCGCTTTTAATCCCGGTTATCGGACGGAAATGCAAGTGCGTGGGCTGGTACATGACAGTAGCTGCAACGTTTCTGTCTTTTATCAGCGCCATTGCCATTACACTCCGGGTCGTGGACTCAGGCCCCATAAGTTACCACCTTGGCGGGTGGGCCCCTCCCTGGGGCATAGAGTACCTCATTGATTATGTCAACACATTCGTCCTGCTCGTTGTGGCGCTAATTGCCCTCGTCGTCGCCCTGTATGCCAAAAGAAGCGTAGAAAAAGAGATAGAGCCTGACAAAGAGAGCTCGTTTTATTCGATTTACCTGCTCTTTGTGATGGGTCTGATGGGTATCGTCATAACGGGGGACGTGTTTAACCTCTATGTGTTTATCGAGATTTCCGCACTGGCCGGATACGCCCTTATAGCTTCGGGCAGAAGACGCGACGCCCTTATAGCAAGTTATAATTACCTGATACTCGGCACCATCGGCGCGACTTTCATACTGATCGGCATAGGCTACCTCTACATGGCAACCGGTACGCTCAACATGGCCGACCTCTCCGTGCGCCTGCCCGAGCTTTATTCAACAAACGCAGTTAGAACGGCCTTTGCGTTCTTTACCGTTGGCCTTGCCATAAAAATGGCCCTGTTCCCGCTCCACATATGGCTGCCAAACGTGTACACTCACGCACCTTCCGTCGTGTCTGCCGTCATGGCCGCCACCGCCACTAAAGTCGGCGCTTACGTGCTCATACGCTTCATGTTCACCGTATTTTCCGTCGAGTTCGTAACCACTACCCTGCCGGTAACAACAATACTTTTGATACTTGCCTCAGTGGGCATTATCGTTGGCTCCGTAATTGCCATAGCACAGACAAACATAAAAAGAATGCTTGCCTACTCAAGTATCGGTCAGATCGGCTACGTCGTGCTCGGAGCGGCAATAGCAAACAAGCTTGGCATGACAGGGGCGCTGGTGCATGTACTGAACCACGCCCTTATGAAGTGCGTGCTGTTCCTCGTGGTAGGGGCGATAGTTTATAAAACAGGCATAGTGAATATAAAGGACATGAGGGGGCTTGGGAAAAAAATGCCCTGGACCATGGCGGCCTTTACGGTCGCCGCCCTGTCCATGGTGGGCTTTCCCCTTACAGTTGGGTTCGTAAGCAAGTGGTACCTGGGGATTGGCGCGCTTGATGCCGGGATGTGGTACCTGATACCTGTTATACTTGCAAGCTCGATGCTTACGGCAGTGTACTTCTGGCGCCTGCTCGAGTCTATTTATTTAATCGGCGCTTCAAAAAGGCTCGAGGCGGTCTCGGCTGTCGCCGGGAGCGGGGAGCCTCCAATTACCATGCTTTTGCCGACTATCTTCCTGGCCGTTTTGTGTGTTGTGTTCGGTGTGATAGCGTCGATTCCTGTTGGCATTGCATCAAAGGCGGCAGCAGTCTTACTTGGAGGCGGGGTGTAAAATGGAAGCCATCTACTCGATAAGACCCATTCTTGCAATCTGCGTTTCTCTCGTTGCCGTGCTTCTTATTTATCTTAGCAGAAACAGACCAAACCTTCGCGAGACTTGGACGCTGCTTGCTGCGTGTGCTAAGTTCCTGATAGTTGTCTCCATGCTTCCAGCAGTCCTTGCCGGGCAGGTTTACGAGTTCGGGCCTTTCACCACCGTACCGGGTCTTGACCTGCACTTCAGAGTAGACGCGTTCGGTATACTCTTTGCCTCGGTTGCGTCGTTTTTGTGGATTGTGACATCGTTCTATTCCATCGGCTACATGAGGGCGTGCAAAGAGAAGAACCAGACCCGTTATTTCATGTGTTTCGCGGCAACCTTATCTGCTACCATCGGAGCCGCGTTTGCCGCAAACATGTTCACCCTGTTTTTGTTCTACGAAGCAATCACAATCTTAACGTTCCCTCTTGTCGGACACAAACAGACTCCGACGGCAAGGACCGGGGCCAGGCGGTACCTTGTATACCTTCTTGGTACTTCCCTTGCCTTCCAGCTCTTTGCCATATTCCTGACCTATAACACGGCAGGCACGCTTGATTTTGTCAAAGGCGGCATACTTGCGGGCACAGGGTCGTCAACGGCCCTGCTTACGGTTATATTCGTCCTGTTCATGGCGGGCATAACAAAGGCCGGCATCATGCCGTTCCATAACTGGCTGCCCTCGGCAATGGTCGCGCCGACGCCTGTAAGCGCACTCCTGCACGCGGTCGCCGTCGTAAAGACCGGTGTCTTCACAGTGCTTAGAGTGATATTTTTCATCTTCGGCACGGAGCTTTTAAAGGACCTTGACTTCACCACTGCTGCGACTTATTTCGTCTCTTTCACCATAATAGTCGCCTCTATAATAGCAATGACAAAGGACAATCTTAAAGCAAGGCTTGCCTACTCCACCATAAGCCAACTCTCATACATTGTGCTTGGCGCGCTTTTGCTCTCGCCAAGCGGCATGGTGGGCGGCATAATACACATAGCAAACCACGCCTTTGCCAAGATCACTTTGTTCTTTTGCGCCGGAAGCATCTACGCCGCCGCGCACAAAACAAAAGTAAGCGAGCTTGCCGGCATCGGCAAGAAACTTCCCTGGACCATGGCTGCGTTTTTCATAGCGTCTCTCAGCATGATAGGCGTACCGCCCGTGGCCGGGTTTGTCAGCAAATGGTATCTGGCTGTTGGCTCTGTGGAGGCGGATAACTACGTCATTTTGATAGTGCTCCTTACGAGCACCATACTGAACGCCGCCTACTTCCTGCCCGTTACCTACAAGGCGTTTTTTGAAAAAGAACAGGAATTGCCGCATCTGAGCGGACGTGAAGCGGTTAGCGAAATACCGGCCATGACCATCCCGCTTGTATTTACGGCAGCCCTATCCGTATTCGTTGGCATATATCCGGACTATTTCATAGCCATTGCAATGGAGGTCATACGATGAAAATACCACGATGGTTGAAAAACACATTTTTCGTCATTTTGCTGATCGTACTTGCAAGCGACTTTTTTATTCACAGAGGTCACCCTGTGTTTTTCTGGGACAAGATTCCGGGGTTCTGGGCGCTGTTCGGTTTAATAGGGTGCCTGGTCTTGTTTCTTGTAAGCAAGCTAATCGGAGTTTGGTGCAAGATATCACGTAAAGAGGGTTATTATGACTGAGTGGATTCATCCGGCTGCTATTTTAATGGTAGGCGCGCTTGCTATCCCCTTCCTTCCGGGAGCGGTAAAAAAGGCTTATATGGTCGTACTAACGGCAGCAGCCTTTATATCAACGCTGTACATGGCTCACGGCATGCACTGGACCACGTCGTTCCTTGGCAACGAACTCGTTTTTGGACGTGTAGACAAACTTTCTCTCGTATTTTCCTATGTCTTTACCATAATGGCGTTTATCGGCATTATCTACGCAATGCACGTAAAAGAAGACCGCCAGCACATGGCTGCCCTTTGGTACGCAGGGGCCTCGCTTGGAGTGGTGTTTGCCGGCGACTACCTCACTCTGTTTATCTTCTGGGAGGCAATGGCCTTTACCTCTGTATACCTGGTGCTTGCAAGAAGGACGGAGAAATCATCAAAGGCCGCCTTCCGGTACTTGCTGGTGCATTTATCAGGCGGCGTCACCCTCATGGCAGGCATTATAATATACTTTGTCCAGACGGGCACCCTTGCCTTCGGCAAGATGCCGGTTGGTCCAGATGGCGGAGGGTGGGCATTTTATCTGATAATGATAGGGTTTATACTTAACGCAGGCGCCCCGCCCTTAAGCGCGTGGCTCTCGGACGCGTACCCTGAGGCAACTGTTACAGGCTCGGTCTTCCTGTGCGCCTTTACCACGAAGACCGCCATATACGTGCTTTTGCGCGGTTTCCCGGGCGCCGACGCCCTTGTTTACTTCGGCGTGATCATGGCCCTTTACGGGGTTATCTACGCAGTCCTTGAAAACGACGCACGGAGGATCCTTGCCTATCACATAATCAGCCAGGTAGGGTTTATGGTAACAGGTGTCGGGCTTGGCACCGACCTTGCTTTAAACGGCGCTACCACTCACGCCTTTGCCCATATACTTTATAAAGCGCTGCTTTTCATGGGTGTTGGGGCCGTATTATATATGACGGGAAAAAGCAAACTAAGCGACCTCGGGGGCCTTTACAAGTACATGCCCATTACCTTCTTTCTGTATATGGTCGGGGCCATTGCCATTTCCGGCTTCCCGCTCTTCAGCGGTTTTGTAAGTAAATCAATGATTATATCCGCGGCCCACCACGACCACATAGCATGGGTAACGCTGCTGCTCACTCTTGCAGGAGTTGGTACGTTCCTGTCGGTTGGACTTAAACTTCCTTATTACATGTTTTTCGGTAAAAAGTCGGAACTTACGGAAAAACCCAAAGACCCGCCGCTTAACATGATTATTGCAATGAGCCTTGCGGCACTCCTTTGTTTCGGCATAGGCGTTTATCCAAAAGCCCTGTACAACACGCTGCCCTTTGCCGGCAGCTACCACCCCTATACGGCAGATCACATAACAGGCGCTCTCGGCCTGCTGCTCTTTACAGGACTGATGTTCTTCATGCTGCTTAAGTGGTTATACCCCAAACCCAAGGAAAACCTTGATACCGACTGGTTCTACCGCAAAGGGGCTAAACTTTTCATCTGTTTCATAAAAGGGCCCATGACAAGGTTTGGTGACGCATTCGGGCGATTTGTCTTTGACAGCGTTCCCTGGTTTTTCACCTGGATAAGCAAAAATCCAATTGCCATATTACAGATCCTTGCAGACAAAACCATGTCGGAGCTGCCGTCAGGGACGTCAAGAAGTAGCGAGTTAAAGGCAAAGATGGAGCAGGAGAAAAAAATATATCCCGGTGACATTATAACGCACTGGCCAATTGGCTCAACCGTACTGTGGGTTACGATATTTTTATTAACCTGCCTGCTCATATACCATATTTGATTTTCGACTCTCTCCTGCCCTTGCCTGGCTGAAACTGAAAAAAGACCTCAATCGGAACTCATGAATCCAGGCTATGGAATTTTTATTTTTTCAACAATTTACCGGTATAATTAGAAACAATGATTACCGCCCACATAATGTCGCTTGATTTCACAAGCCTTGTACTTAAGCAGGGGCTTACGGTCCTGGACGCAAAAAATGCTGCCCCAAAAGCAAACGCCGGAGCAAACACCGGGTATGTTGCAATACTTGCCCCTGACGGCTCTTTCTGCGACTTGATAAACACAGGTAAGATCAAGAGTTTATCCGATGACGTAACCCTGTTAAGTCACCTGAAAGAACGGGCTTCCACAGGCGGACTTTGCCCAGTCGTAACTCCTGAGACAACAGTAAACGAAACATCCGCAATATTTACAAGAGACCGGGTGCAGGCAGTAGCCGTTGTTGACGACATGAACAGACTGCTTGGCATCGTTAGAGCTGATCAAATATCACACCCTCACTCCAGATGACTGCAATTGACGTTAAAGAATTGAACAATTCAAGCATATACGTCCACATCCCCTTTTGCGTAAGCAAATGCCCTTACTGCGACTTTAACTCCGTTGCCACCGACTGCGTACCTGAAGACCGGTACGTTAAATCAATCATCTCTGAATTAAAAAACGCCCTAAAAACAAAGCGCCCCGACGTAAGGCACACGGATATAAAAACCCTTTATTTCGGCGGAGGCACGCCTTCGATTTTTTCGCCTGCTTCTATAGGGCGTATTGTAGAGGCCACAACAAACACAACCGGCCTGCCCGGAGAGATAACCTTAGAGGTAAACCCGGACACCGTGGACTTAAGTAAATTAAAGGGATTTAAAAAGGCCGGTATAAACCGCCTTAGCATCGGAGTGCAGAGTTTTAACGATGAAATTTTAAAAGCCCTGGGAAGGACCCACGGTGCCGGGAGGGCAAAAAAAGCTTTTTCGGACGCAAGAGAGGCAGGGTTTTCTAACATTGGAATCGACCTTATATTCGGTACACCGGAGCAGTCAATAGCAGACTGGGAACTCACCCTTGCGCAAACAATACGCTTAAACCCTGAACACGTCTCAATCTACGGCATGACCATCGAGGAAGGTACGCCCTTTTTTGGCCTCCAGCAATCCGGTTCCCTGGCCCTTCCAACTGAAGACGAAGAACTTGCCATGTACAGGCTCGGTACCGACACACTTAAAAAAGCAGGTTTTTCACATTATGAAATATCAAACTTTGCCAGACCCGGTTTAGAAAGCCGCCACAACACGCTCTACTGGACAGGGGGCGACTACACAGGGCTTGGTGCGGGGGCGCATTCCTACGACTCACAGTCTGGTGCGTGGGGGCGCAGGTGGTGGAACATAAAAGACCCTGTCAGGTATATGCAAGCAATCGAGGAGAAAGGCAACGCAACAGAGGGGGAAGAAAACCTGACAAAGGAGGACGCAATGACCGAACGGTTGTTCCTGACTCTCAGACTTATTGGCGTCAATGGTGCAATAGACGAATCCGAATTTGAAAAAAAATTCAGCATAAATCCAAAACAAGCCCTGCTGCAATGGGACCGATTAACCGGTGCCGGGCTTGTTGAGTCAAAAAACGGAAAACTCCGGCTAACAGAAAAAGGCGTGTTATTCTCAAATGAGGTTTTTTGAATACTCATTTGAATACTCAAATAGTTTTTAAATACACAAATAAGATTTTTTGAATAAATAACCTGTTCTCACAAAGACAACTTCCGTTCATTGCCGGGGAGCAGGGTTAAAGACACGCAGCCCGCATAGCGGGTATAAACCTCCCCCCTCACCTCCCTCCCCCTGGCCGCCTCTATCCTTGACTTTTTCCACTCAGGTTGGTATCTTTATACGTTATAAATTAAGACACATCGCCATACAGCAACCAATGAAAAAACAGAGCAAAAACATAACACCCTTCGTCGTCAATTATAACAGCAGTGATAGTGACGGGACCAGTAAAGGACTTGATACGCGCGAGCTTAAAATCCTCCGCGCCGTTATTCACGAATATATCCGCACTGTCGCCCCTGTGAGCTCGAAGACTCTTTCAACAAAACCCGTGACCGGTCTAAGCCCCGCAACCATAAGAAGTGTTATGGCAAGGCTTGAAAAGAAAGGTTACCTTTGCCGCCAACATACCTCGGGCGGCCGCATACCAACGGACACAAGCTTTCGCCTGTACGTAGACACCCTGCGCGAGCTTGAGGAGCTTCAAGAAGGAGAAAAAAATCAGCTCGACTCTGCCTTTGAACGCTCTGTTAACACGAAGTCAGCGATAAAGGGCGCGGCAAGGTCGCTTGCGGGCCTTACCCATTGCGCGGGCTTTATACTCACCCCCGGCCCTGCCGGACTTCCGATTAAACACATCCGCCTTGTTCACGTTAATACTGTCTCCGTACTCGTGGTAATAGTCTTTACCGGAGGGCATGTCTCGACGAAACTCGCTTGCATGGACGACGGGGAAGGTTTTTTAAGACTCAACCTTGAAGCCATGAGCAACTACCTCAACACCATATCAACGGGGCTGACGATTGATAAGTTAAGGGAGCGCGTGCTTGAAGAGATGCAGAGCGAAAAGATACTCTACGACAGGTTGCTTTCCCGCGCCCTGAAGCTTGCCGAGATTGCAGCAACGCGCTCAGACGCAATATGTGATGAAGAGATATACATGGACGGCACGTCCTACGTATTCGACCAGCCTGAGTTCACTGAAGACCTAACGCGCATGAAGCGGCTTTTTGCAGCGTTCGAGCAAAAGGGACTGCTACTTAAGATACTTGACTCAAGCCTCCTGAAAACAGGCAGCAGACGCGTATATATCGGCTCTGAGTGCGACGTGCAAGACAACACCGACGATCTCCGGGGGCTTGGGCTCAGTTTCGTCACCTCCACGTATGGCACTGACAACAACGCCACTTGCGGCACGGTCGGCATAATAGGCCCGGTACGTATGAACTACCCGAAAGTAATACCGCTTGTAAATTACGCAGCAAGTCTCCTTGGTCAGGCCCTTTAAGCCAGACACGTTATGAGAAACAAGTAAAATCGATCAATATACAATCAAAACAACAAGAGGTAAAAAATCGTATGAACAAAGAAAAAGAAGTATCGGCAAAAGACGCAGCAGACGTTAACGCCGAAAACATATGGACAAGCGGGCAGGACGAAGGCGACCCGGTTGAGTCAGGCACTACGGACGCTGAAAACACTGAGGCCACCGAGTGCGAGGCGGAAGGCGGCATCGAGGCCCAACTTCATGAAGCACAAGAGGTAGGGAAAGAGAATCTGGAAAAATTCCTCAGAAAAAGTGCGGACCTGGATAATTTTAAAAAACGCGCTCAAAAAGAAAAAGCAGAGCTTGCCATGTATTCCAACGAGTCGCTGATAAAAGAATTGCTGCCCGTTATAGACAGCCTTGGAAAGGCGCTTGAGCATTTCGCGGAAGACAAGAATACGGAAGCTGCGGTTAAATCGCTCAGGGACGGTGTCGAGCATACGCTTAAGAACTTCGTTGGCGCACTTTCGAAGTTCGGCCTTACCGAGATTGACGCCCTTGGTCAGAAGTTCGACCCGGCCGTTCATGAAGCCATGAGCCATGAAGAGAGCGACGGCGCCGAACGTGATACGGTAACGCAGGAGTTGCAAAAGGGCTACTCGCTTAACTCGCGTCTGCTCAGGCCTGCCCTTGTAATCATTGCTAAATAATTCACCTCAAAGAGAAATTTTAGAAAAAATAAAATGGCACAAGACTACTACGAAACCCTTGGCGTTGAAAGAAACGCCACAGTCACAGAAATAAAAAAAGCTTACCGGCGTCTTGCTCAAGCACACCACCCTGACAAACACAAGGGGGAGAAACACGCCGAAGAGAAGTTCAAAGAGATCAACGAGGCCTACCAGGTCCTTAAAGACCAGGAGAAAAGGGCAAGGTACGACCGGTTTGGCGAAGCCGGCCTCGGTGGTCCGGGTCAAGATCCGGGTGGTCCTGGCATGGGTGGAGACTTTCAGGACCTTTTCGGAGACATCTTTTCCGACTTTTTTGGCGGCAGGCAACGCAGACCCGGCCCTGAGCGTGGTGGCGACCTCCGCTACGACCTTCAAATTGATTTTGACGACGCGGTGTTCGGCGCGACAAAAGACATTGAAATACCAAA
>CBDUXY010000057.1:0-14278 GCA_965371305.1 uncultured bacterium | reverse complement strand
AACGGGACATGGTAAGGTTTGTCATTGATTTTATATTGGCCGCGTGGCGGTAATATCGCTGCATGAAATCCTCTACCGCAAGTTCGTCGTCCGTATCTTTATGACCGAGAAAAGCGGCAATGTCTTCCTGATGACCGAACGTCAGCTGGTCTGTCTTGCGCTTTGTTTGAAAGTGCAGTTCGTTTCTGACCCAGTGCAGGAAGTCGAGTGAATCATTAAGGGAGCTGTTTTCCTCTTTGTTTAAAATGCCTGATTCCACGAGGTCAAAGGCGGCCTGCTTCGGAGAACCGAAGCGGTCTGCCATTATAATCCACCTTGCCGTGTGCAGGTCACGCAACCCGCCCTCGCCTTCCTTTACGTTAGGTTCAAGCAGATATACCGAGCCGCCGTACTTCTCGTGACGCTTTACTTTTTCCTCAATTTTCTGCTCTATAAACTTATCTAACTCATTACCTGTAAAAAAAAGCTTTTTCACAATTTCAATAAAATCTGCAAAAAGCGCTTTATTCCCATGAAGGTACCTTGCATCCACAAAACTTGTTTTTGTCTTTGTATCATCAGATGCAAACTCCACGCATTCCTTTATATTCCTTATGCTGAAACCAACGTCAAGCCCCGCATCCCACAGGATATAGAGCATTGATTGCGTTATCTCCTCTATCTCCGGGGTAATAGTGTCCCGATACAGGAGCATCAAATCAATGTCGGAGTGTATGTTGAGTTCAACACGCCCGTACCCGCCAAGGGTGACAAGAGAGGTGTCTTTTTTCACCCCTTCCTGCGCGCCCGCTAAAAGCGTAAAAAGCTCAATAAGGAGCCCGTCCATAAAGTCCGTATAGGGCTTGAGAAGTGATAAACCGGTGAGTTTGTCCAGGTGGGTTTTATTAAGCTCGCTGCGCTTAGCCCGGATCAGGCTTATAACGCACTCTGTAAGCGCTTCACGGTTTGCGGGGTCGCACTGTGAAAGTGACGACGTGTTAGAAACTGACGGATTGGTTTTGTTCAAAATAGCTGCCTGTGAAATTTATATTTATATATAGTTTGAGAGAAATTCGTGACAATGACTGGATTCCCGCTTTCGAGAGAATGGCGGAAAACTGTTCCCCCTGTCACCCTGAACTTGTTTCAGGGTCTCGTCTTTATGACATTAGAAAAGTGAATTTTTCAGAGGTTCCTTGGTTCTATATCTTTTCGTTGTTAATATACTTCACAATACCTTCTGATATGCCCCTTGTTACGTCTTTCAGATATTTGTCGCTCTTAAGTCTTCTCTCCTCGCGCGAATTGCTTATGAAGGAGACTTCGACGAGTATGCTTGGCATGCTGCAGTTGACAAGCACGTAAAAAGGTCCGCCCTTCACCCCGTTGCTCTTGACCTTTGAGTATTTTTTCTTAAGCCTGGTGGAGAGCGTGTGCTGCACTTTTGAGGCAAGCACGGCGCTCTCTTCCTGGTTCTTGTTCATCTCCATGTCTTTAAGGATAAAGCTCACTATATCGGACATATCACTTTGAGTGGCGGCGTTCTCTCGCGCGGCAAGTTTTATGACGGCCTTGTCTTTTGCCTTCAGGTCGAGGTAGTAGGTCTCAACACCTGATGCCTCGCGCCTGGGGCTCGCATTGATGTGTATCGAAATGAAAAGGTCTGCCTCTTTTGTTTGTGCAATGGCGGTTCTTTCGTCCAGTGGAACATAAACATCCCTGGTCCTTGTAAGCAGCACCTTTGTTTTCTTTAGTTTCTTATCAAGGTCCTTTTTAAGCAGCTTTGCAAGCTTGAGAGTGACGTCTTTTTCTTTAAGCCCGCTCCTGCCAACCGCCCCCGGGTCTTTCCCCCCGTGCCCGGCGTCAATCACTATGGTGTCGATTACAAAGGTTTTGTTTTGTACAGCTTGTCTGGTTGTGACGGAAGGTTTTTTAACGACTACCGGTTTTGGTACAGATTCAGGTTTTGGTAAAGACGCAACCGGTTTGGTTTTTTTCGTATCGGTTGAAGCCGTTATTGCCGGCTTCAGTGTCTTTTTTGCTGCGCTCTTTGCGCCTTTACCTTTAACGTCTATCACTATTCTTGCAGGCGTAAAGAGAGGAAATATCTTGTAATCGTCGATTGACTCAATATCGAGCACCACGCGCACCGTATCGCTTTTGAACTGCCCTGCCCTTATGTTTTTTAGATGTGTGCTGTTTACCTGGATGGATTTTGTTAGATCAGGCCCAAGTTTTGCCCCTTTTATGTCAACGTAAAGACGGCCCGGTTTGTTTAACTTAGGGTCTTCTTTTAAAAGCCTGTGGTTAAATTCGGCCTTTGAGTCAAGGTCGATCACCACGCGAGTTGTGTGTTCCCCTGACCAGTGCCGTAGACCCATTACCTTTGCGTGGTGGTATTCGCCGTTTGCAACGGAATTAAAGGTAAGCACAGAGGCAACAGCGATAAGACAAAAAAGAGCTGCCTTGTGAACGCTGGAAAAATTATTTAAAATTATTGATCGTAATGATTTTATAAACATAGTAACCTTTACTTATACATTCGGTCATTTAATCAAATATCAGTATCTGAAGCTAAACATCTTTTTCACCCTCCCCTCAATCCCCTCCCATCAAGGGAGGGGAAGAAAAGAAACTTAGAGCTAAAGCTCTAAGTGGTTAATATTTTATTCTATCATTGCTTTGATGCGGTTTAAAGCGTTAATAGCCTCAATAGGGGTTAAATTATCAGGGTCGATCTTTTCCAGTTCTTTTATGACAGGCTCGTTGCCGGTGCTCTGGCCCACACCTGAGTTGGCTGTATTTGCGGAACTCCCCCCCCCTCTTCCTCCCATAAGTCCCGGTATGTTTAACTGCGGCAGAGTGGCTCCGTCGTCTGAGTCATTTACCATCGCGCTTAGAATTTTACCACCCCTTGCTATTCGAGGCAACCCCTCTTCGGTAAGCTCCCCTGTTTCAAGGTTTTTGAGCACCTCCCCTGCCCTTTCAATCACTTTGGCAGGAAGACCGGCGAGTTTCGCCACGTGTATGCCGTAGCTCCTATCCGCCCCTCCGGGCAGGATGCGGCGCAAAAATACAATGCTGTCGTCAAGCTCGGTCACTACCATATTGTAATTCTTAACCCGCTCTTTTGTTAAAGATAGTTCTGTTAGTTCGTGGTAATGAGTGGCAAAAAGGGTTTTTGCCCTCGTCCCCGGTGAGTCGTGAAGATATTCGACAACTGCCCATGCAATAGAGAGCCCGTCGAAGGTAGCTGTGCCACGGCCTATCTCGTCAAGTATAACAAGGCTCCTAGGGGTTGCGTTATGCAGTATGTTGGCCGTCTCGTTCATCTCGACCATAAATGTACTGTGTCCGCGCGAGAGGTCGTCGGTTGCCCCGACGCGGGTGAATATCTTATCCACTATGCCAATCTCAGCGCTCCTTGCAGGCACAAAACAACCGATCTGTGCCATCAGCACTATCAGGGCAAGTTGCCTGATATAAGTCGATTTTCCTGCCATGTTAGGCCCGGTCAGGAGCATTATCTGGCACTGCTCGCTGTCAAGCCGCAGGTCGTTAGGGACAAACTCCTCGCCTCCGCTGCCTTTTACCGACCTTTCTATCACCGGATGGCGTCCGTCTTTTATGTCTATCAACTCACCATCGGTAACAGTTGGTTTCGCGTAATTCAAGTCCTCGGCAAGGGTTGCAAACGAGCAGGCAACGTCAAGCCTTGCAACACACGCGGCCGTTGCTTGAATCGCCGGTATGTGGGGTTTCAAGCGTTCTGTTAATTCATGGAAAAGCCTTAATTCAAGCTCACGTGCGGTGTCCTGCGAGGTCAAAATTTTCTCTTCCCACTCTTTGAGTTCAGGCGTGATAAAACGCTCGGCATTCACGAGGGTCTGCTTTCTAATATAGGTGTCAGGCACTGCGTGGGCGTTTGCCCTTGTGCACTCTAAATAGTAGCCAAAGACCCTGTTGTAGCCGACTTTAAGCGTGGTGATGCCGGTTGCTTTCCTCTCCCTCTGCTCAAGTGTGCTTAGATGCTCCTTCCCTCCTGAGCCAATAGAGCGAAGCTCGTCAAGCTCCTCTGAAAATCCCTTTTTTATGAAACCACCGTCTCTAATAATGGACGGCGCGGTCGGGGAAATGGAGTTTTCAATCAGCCCCGACGCATCGCGGACAGGATCAATGTCGCGCGCAATTTCATTAAGCATAAAAGAATAAAATTTTCTTCTTTGTCCGGATTTAATTGAGTCGTCCACCCCTGACATTAACCCCTTTAAACTTTCTACGGCTTTTAAAGAGATGGCAAGAGAGACCAGGTCTTTTGGTCCTGCTACACCGGTTGAGATCTTTCCTGTGATGCGCTCAATATCCTGAACCGAACGCAAGGCCTCTCTAATCCCTGCCCTATCCGACCTTTTATCAACAAGTTCCGCGACCGCGTCAAGGCGCTTGTTTATAGCTTCTTTTTCTATAAGAGGAAAGGCAAGCCACCTGGAAAGCAGCCGTGCCCCCATGCTCGTGCGGGTTCTATCGAGTAGCTCGAGAAGCGTTCCGGCCCGTCCTCCGTCTCTTGAGTTTTGAAGGACCTCGAGGTTCTTTCGAGTGGTATTGTCAATAATAAGGAAATTATCGGGATAATACGGGGTTAACTTCTTTACGTGACCAAGCTCTGAACGCTGATTTTCCTTAACATAATGAAGCAGCGCCCCTGCGGCCCTCACCCCCTGCTTAAATCCATTAAGACCGAAACCGTCAAGAGAGTTTGTCGAGAAATGCTCTAAAAGGCGTTTCTCCGCGATTTGATATTTAAAATCATGTGAATCAAGGCGGGTTGTATTTGAGATTTGTTTTTTTAGAGTTTCGAGGCCGGAACCGCTGCCAGATGCAACTTCAGGTAGTATCAATTCGGTCGGGGCGATTCTAAGCACTTCGTCAATTAATGACGCTGTCATTGCGGATAGCCCACTGTGCCCGCGCAGCTCTGTCAAGCGAAACTCGCCCGTGGTAACGTCCATAAAGGCAATGGCTGAATCTTTTTTACCGGCTTTGCCTTTTTCATCAATACACACGGCGCATATAAAATTGTTTGCTTTTGATTCAAGAAGGTCGTCGTCAAGGGCGGTGCCGGCCGTAACGACCCGGCTCACCTCTCTTCTCATGACAGTTTTCGCACTTTTTTTTGACTCTGGCTCACCGCCTGTCTTAGTACTTTCAGTCTCGTTACTTTCTTCTATCTGCTCGCATACGGCCACTTTGTGCCCGGCCTTTATAAGCTTCGAGAGGTATCCTGTCACGGCATGGTACGGCACACCGCACATGGGGATTTTCTTCTCCCTGTCTCTCGAGGTCAGGGCTATTCCAAGCACATTAGAGCAAAGCCTTGCGTCCTCGAAAAACATCTCATAGAAGTCCCCCATCCTGAAAAACACGATAGCGTCCTTGTGACGCTCCTTGATCTCAAGATATTGCCTCATGGCAGGTGTGAGTTTTATTGTCATCTTGTCTTTTTGCAACCTTTTAAATAGTCTTCACTTTACTCTATAACTTGTTAATTAATCTAAAAGGATCAGACCATCCAGTTTACCTGTTCGAAGTCTTTAGTCGGCACGTCAACTATCAGGAAACCTTTTGAAGGCCACCGTTCACGGCCAAGTTCTTTACCCCCGTCTATATCTATGGAAAGCCTTAGTTCGTCACCCGGTTTAGCTCCGAGAGATTTAAATGGAATACCAAGCTCAACCACGTCACCTGATGCAATCTTCTTAATTTTATCAAGCTCCTTAATTGCCTTGCGCTTGTCTTTATCTGCGCCATCGTTGCCGTCATTAGTGACCAAATCCGTGGCAAACCCCAGGAGTATTCCTTCCGACTCTTTTCCCTTAATATGCACAACGACCCGCACAGGCACCGGGTGCAGGAAGTTAACGACAAAACTCCACTCGTCTTCGTATGGAAGGTTAATATCCTTGCGGTAATCAAGCCTGAAGAAAAGAGTATCGATGTTGAACCCGTAAGCTATGGCAGAGATAAGTCCGCGTTGTGCCGTTTCCTCTCTGTGCATGGCGCCGCTTAAATGTGTTCTATCCAACTTGCCGGCACTCAGCCATTCGAAATAATTCGTAATCTCTCCGTCGAACACTGGCTCAATAAAGGCCGTGGGCAACCGGGAAGGCCGGTATCCGCGGTCCTTGGATATTACGGGAATGTCTAGTGACGGCGGGTACTTCTCTCCTATAAGTTCATAGACCTTTTTCAGGTGCGCGCGAAATAGGTCATCAAACTCTTCGTCGCACATCGAGTCGTGGTCGTCCCCGTACCACCAGAACCAGTCACTCCCCTCTGAGGCATATATCTCAAGCCACGCATTTTTCAATTTCGCAACGATATTTTCGTCATCTGCCGCGTCGCCCAAGCTGTTTTCATAGACCACAAGGGCTTTTCTTGTCCTGGCTATATGGTCCCAGGCCGTGTTGTCCTCGCTGTGGCCAATCCATATTTTAAAATTATGATTAATCCATGAGCCGCTGAAAATGCGAGGCAGGGTCTGCCTGGGTGGTTTTGAATCAAGGAACTCACTGACCGTAACGCAGTTAAACAGTTCACTCTCTGAAAGTCTCTTGTACAAAAGCTGCAAAAAGTCCCTGCCGTCGTTTTTGTAATACTCCCAGGCGTTTTCTCCGTCGAGTATTATGTTCACCATGTGCGAGCCTGGGTCGTCGGTATGAGTGTAAATCTTTCGAAGCCTGCCCATAAAATCCTCGACTGCCTCTATATGGTCCCACTCGGTGTATTCGAACCCTATTAAGTCCGAAAGCACACGGTCGCGGAATACGACGGAAAGCTCACCATCCTGCGTCTGAAGCTTGTATGGTCTGTAAAGGGTCATATCGGTCGTGTTTCCGTCTCTGTCGCGCCTCACTGGCACAGAGAGGGTGTGAGAGAGTATGTCCTGGTCCGTGGCTATCCATTCTATGCCCTGAGCACTTACCAGACCCGCAACTTCATCGCTAACCGAACCCTCGCTTGGCCACATGCCGCGCGCAGGCCTCCCGAAAATCTCCTCATGTTTTTCTAAAGCCATAGTAATCTGCTTTGCCGCATCTTCCGGATGTATAAACCTGTTCTCCGGTAAAACCACCTCAGGCATTGCCTCTTTTGCGGACTCACTGTCGCAAAGAAGCGGCATGATCGGATGAAAATAAGGACTTGTCGTCAACTCAATGGCCCCTTTCTCTTCCATCTCTTTGTACTTTGGAATTATAGTCCTTATTATCTCTGTCTGAAGTTTAAATAAGATATCCTTATCGGCTTCGCTAAAGCCGCTGCCTTTTTCATAAAGCCTGGAAAGCTCCGGATAAGCCGCCCTGATGGACGGGTCTATCCAGGAAAGACTAAAAAGCACCTGTAAATCTCGAAAGTCATCATCCTTAAAATATCTTGCGGCAGCCGTTATTTCCGCTTTTGTACCTGACACCCCTCTTTTATTTAGAAGGTGCCAGTAACGTTTGAGGGGTTTGACCATCGTATCCCAGTTTGACTGGAAAAAATTCTCAAGTATAAACACCTTGTCAGCACCGGTAAGGTCCTCGGCTGGTTTCATTGAAATGAGTCTATACGTGTCTTTTACGTCGTCACGGGTGTAATCGCCAAGCTGCTCTATGAGTGAAGGTACGAGGTTAAAAGTCTGATGGATTGCAGGGAACTGGTCAAGTATTGAGACCATATCGTAGTAATCTTTTGTGCCGTGAAGGAGCGCCCACGGGAGCGTGTACTGACCGGTCAGGGGGTTTTTGTATAGCGGTTGGTGCATATGCCAGATAAAGGCAATATTGAGTTTTTTTGTCTTGTCTTTCAATTAGTTTTATAAACGCGCAGCTTCCCCTTTGATGTTACAAGTGCCATATGAGCGCTGCCGAAAGCCATGTTTGCGTGAAGTGGCGAGCTTACTTTCACGCCCCACACGAGCTTACCGCGGCGCAGTTCATAGGCTTCTATTTTCCCCAGTTCCTTAACGGCGGTTTTGCGAAGGAAAAGTTTTTTAGTATAATTGGTCAGGACGAACAAATGTTTACCGGCTAAGCTAAAGGCAAAATACTCTCCTCGCTCTATCTTTGTGTTCCAGAGAATCCTGCCGCTTGAGATTGAGAGTGAGAGCAGACGGTCCTTTCCGGCTATTATAAGACTTGAGTCTGAGATGAGAAAATCCCTTGCTTTTAATATATCGTATCTCTTTTTTTCCTCTCCGGTTAATGCGTCATAAGCAACTATCACTCCCCTCTCGTCCACCACATATACAAGACCTGAATGGATAAGCGGGGTTCTCTTGCCCCTCTCAAGCCTTATTTGATTCCTTATTACCTTTTTCTTCCAGTTCTCCATTCCACTTTCGGCGTCAAGACTCACCAACCAACCATCATTAAAAAGAGTAATCAAATTGCCCTTTGCGTAAGCGGATGAACTATAGAGCCTTGGTGAGACGTACGTCTCGGTTCTGTGTTTATACGTCCAGCGTCTCTTACCCGTTACCCTGTCAATAGAGTAAAGACGGCTGTCGGAGGAACTTACAAAGACAGTGTCTTCAGTGATGACGGGAGAGGAGACAATTTCGGAATTGGTCTTGAATCGCCAGAGCTCTTTGCCGGTTTTTTTCTCAAGGCAAAAAAGCACGCCGGAAGTGGTGCCGAAACAGACCAGGTTGCCCGAGACCGTTGCAGGTGCGTCAATTTGAGAGCGTGCCTTAAACTTCCACACGGTTTTCTTTGTCAGAAGGTCGGTTGCATGGAATTTGCCCGACCTTGAACCAACGTAGATGACCCCATCGCTGATAACAGGGGTATTTACGTACTCAGTCTTATGGTGCTTAAAAAGAGACCCGAAAGGACGCAGACTTTTTGTCCACGCTTTTTTTGTAGGTAGTCCGGAGGTTTCTGAATAAACGCTCGACCTATTGTAGTCCGAGTGAAAAGTCGCTTCCCCGGCAACAGGCCCAACCTCCGCCCTTGCGGCGACAGGGTTTAAGCAGAATATGGCAAAAAGGATTATAAAAAGAGAGAAAATATTACAATTATTCAGAAAAAACTTTTTTAAGCAATTCTTCGGCATTGCGTATGATTCCTTCATATATATTTTCGTCGGACGTTGCTCCGACAACCACCTTTCTTGCAAGTTCATCGGTAATAAGATCTCCAGGGGCGTGGGCGTCCGTGTTCACAAGCAACTTAACGCCTATGCGTTTTGCAGTGGCCGCCACGTGACCGTTGGTAAGGCAGTGACCACGTCTTGCTGAAATTTCAAAATAAACGCCCTTTTCAAGGGCAACTCTTGCGTCCTCTTCCGTAACAAGCCCCGGGTGCGCAAGTATATCTACTCCGGCCTCAATTGCCGCCCTGTTCGTTCCGGGCGCCACGGGCTCAACAATCGTCTCTCCGTGCATCACAACCACCCTGGCCCCGAACTTGCGTGCATCATTGACGAGCCCTTCAATCTGCGCAGGCGGCACATGGGTCAGTTCCACTCCTGGCACGACACTGATGCCCTGGTCCTGTTTCATTGAATTTGCGAACCTGACCGTGCTTGTGACTATTTCTTCAAGATTAGAGAAATCTGCGTGGTCGGTAACGGCAATTGCCGTATAACCGCGAGCCTTTGCCCTGGCCACAAGCTCCGACGCTATAAGTACGCCGTCGGACAAAAGCGTATGAGTGTGAAAATCTATCATGCGCTTTTGGTTCCGCCCGGAATATATTCTTCTTTGATAACGGAGTTGAAAAACGTCTGGAAAATCTTAAAGACATCTTGCTTTTTGGAGCCAAGCATGAAAATATGCTCGTCTTGCTTGAGATTAAGGAGTTTTCTGTACTTCTCTACAAGGAGCCGGTCAAGCATCTTTTTACCGCAATAGATGTGCAGCACAGGTACGCGGCGCTTCGAGAGGGTGTCTCTTTTAATGGCCACCATTTCCTGAAAAGAATCTTCGCCCTCTTCGTCCCACAACATTACAAGCCCGATCACGTTATTTGAAAAAGCGCTGAGTAGTGGATTGATATTACCCACGACCGGCACGGAAAAAAGTATTATGTCCATTCCCCCGTATATACTAAGCGTACCAAGGTCTCCGAATAGATGCTCGTTTAACTTGGTGGCAGTGGCAAGGCGCCTGTCTACAAGGAAGTTGGGCATGTCTTTACAGTGCATGATAAATTCATTTGTAACGGCCGAGGAACTTGAAGCGACAAAAATCTTTCCGAAGTTAACAAAAAGCATGTCTGCCCATCTACCAATTGCTTTTTCCTTAACTTTAATGGCCTGGGTGGGAGAGATAAAATCGTTCGAAGGAGCAGTGTCTGTCTGCTTAACTTCGGTCAGGATGTTTTTCTCCATCAGACTTGCAATGGTTTTGTATGCCTCATAATCAGGAAAGGTACAGTTCTCAACAAGGTCCTTTACCTTTGGATAATATTTTAAGAGTCGGAGCACTTCCAATACGACCGGTTTAAGGCCCTCGGGAGGGCATGAGATGTCCATGGTTGTAGTCATAATAGACGTCTCTGCAGGGAAACTCGAACTCATGTTTTCGAACTCGTCGATTTGCCTCATGGCCTCCATCAGAAGATTTCCCGTAGAAATGCTTATTAAAGGCTCGTCCGTTATGGTTGTAGGGCGAAAATCAAAAATCCCCTCCTTCCAGGAAAGTATCTTGTACAGGGCCTTCTCCTTCTCCGTCTCACCAAGCTGGGGGTATTAGACCTGGCCTTCTTTTATGGAGATAAGCCCGGTGTGTTCTCCGCTTGTAACCGACACCTCGCCTTCTTTCTTGTTCATGTGCAGTATCTGCAATATATCGACAAGAGAGACCTGTGAGACCTTGCCCTGAAAGGCCTTGTCTCCGAGTATGCCCCGCTTGTCTTTTGCAATGAACATCTGTTTGATATTGCCGTAGAGCTCGTCCCACTTGTAGGGTTGGGTGACGAACATGTCTATGCCAATACGAAATCCCTGCACCTCGCTCCTGCCTTCGGCAAGGAAGATAAAAGGGGCCTTGGAGGCATGGGGGTTTTTCCTTAAGATCTGAAACAGCCTCTCGCCGTTAATTAAAGGCAGGTCTATGTCGGCTATTATGAGTGCCGGTACGTCTCTTATGGCAACCTCCATGGCCTTTGGGCCGTCAAGGGCGGTTATCGTAACATAACCCTTTTCCTCAAGCTGTCCCGAAAGCCGTTCAATAGCGGATTTGCTCTTAAGAGCAAGTAGTATCTTATGCTTTTTTATTTCCATTACAGACGCTCCTGCAATTCATATTCCCTCTGGAATTTGGTTATAAGGCCCTCGACAAGATACGGGTCGGAGGTGTGAAAACAATTATGCGTATCACCCCAGTTTTCCTTGCAGATAAGGGCGTAGGCAGAGTCTTCGTTCATAAAGAACGTAAAATACACGCCTGCTATGCGCGGGTCGTTCAAGTTCAGAACGGTTGCGTTCTTGATATCGATTTTGGGGCCTGCCGTACTCAACTCACTATTGTCGTCTTTGCCCTCACCTACCAGAAAAATATTAGTTGCACTTTTGGATATGTAGCTAAGGGGTTTCTTAATAGGCAGCTCATTTGTTACCTCTTTAACGCCGATGTAAAGGATTCCCTTTTTCTCCGGAGTTCTGGAGATCTCCTGAATAATGCCCTCGTTGATCCTTTGAATCAGGTTGTTATCTATGCCGTAATCACTGCCTATGTCAAAGGTGGCGCAGTCCTGCATGGTTTTTGAGGCGCCTGTAAGGGTTGCCAGTATCTCCCAGAAAAGCTTATCTTTAAGTTCAATAGTATGCCACAGCGATTCAAGCCGCAGTGAGATCCTTCTTGTAGCCATCCCTACAAGGTCTTCAAAGCTGTTTGCGTCTTTCGGAAAAGAGGCATGGGAGAGGATAATGGACGCACCCGGCCCGCTTTCATCTGTAAGAGGTTCAAGTGAAGTCGATAACTTCTTTGAGGTTATAAGAGAGCCGAAATAATCCGTATTGGGCAGGATTATGACAATACGCCTGTCTTCGAGTATGCCGGTAACGTCGCAATTCCTGACGACTTCGTTGACCGATGAAACAAGCTCTCTTAAAAAAGACAACAACTCGGACTTGGTAGGCTCGCTTCTCTCTCTATCTACGCTCTCTACATGTATGATGATAACGGAGAACGGAGCGCCGTGAATCTGCGACCGGTCAACTTCGATAGCACCGTATTCATTTATGAAAAAAGAATCATAAAAACGGCTCTCTGAAAGTTCACTATTCTCTACTATGGTGGAGACGTCTTCGTCTTTTTCTTTTTTCTTTGTTTTTTTTGCCACTGTAATTTACCTTTTGATTCCGCATGGCGGGTTTAATTCACTACAAGCGCTGCCGGTAATAATGTAATATTCATATGTGAATCTTTAGTTCTACAAGTTAAAAGTTGTTTGCGTAATCTGCTCACCGCAGGTGCAATATTTATTTGTGTATATTCAGTTCCGTAATTAAAAAAGCTATTTGCAAAATCTGCTCACCTAAGGTGTTACATCTTATATTTTCCAAAATCCTCTACGTTCAACTGTTCAAGCATCTCAATCCATTTTTTTGAATCATTGTTTGATTGTGAAAAATTAGGATTGTCGTGTTTCGATGTCCCCGGCAACTCTACCGTCTTTGACTTCTCAATCACCCTGGTATCGACAAAAATAGGCGAACCCATGCGAAGCGCAAGGGCTATGGCGTCGCTTGGGCGTGCATCGATCTTATGACTGCCACTGGCGCCGTATATATGTAATACGGCGTAATAGACGTTATCTACAAGATCGATGACCTCTACTTTTTCAAGGTTTACGTCAGTGCTTTTCATAACATCACGAATAAGGTCATGTGTCATGGGTCTTGCAAGGGTAATCTTATCGAGCTCTGCGGCTATCGCACTTGCTTCGAGTATGCCTATCCATATAGGTAATATTGTTTGTTCATCTTGATCCTTAAGTATTACAATAGGAGCGTTTGTAAGCGGATCTATGGTAAGTCCGGTGATTTTCATTTTCACGAGCATTTTTCAAGACTCCTTTGTTTATCGGCTACCCCACGCAGTGAGTTGGCATAAGCCTCGGTAATCAGCAAATCGACAGTCGTCCCTTTTTCCATCTTTTCAGAGTCCCCGTCAATCGTTGTTGAAAACGTAGCGGCCGGAAAGTTAACCACTCTGTTGCAACTAGTCCTGCCCGTAAGCTCGGCCAAATCTACCTTGCTTGGCCCCTCTACTAACACTCGCTGGAATGTCCCTACGAGTGCCCTGTTACGCCTATCGCTAATCTCTTTGTGCATGGACTGAAGCCTCATGAGACGTCCGGCCTTTACTTCCTCGTCCACATGACCGGTAAACCCCGCTGCTGCTGTCCCGGGTCTCGGCGAATATTTAAAAGAGAACATGCCGTCAAACTCTACCTTTTCGACAACTTCCATTGTCTTCTCGAAGTCCTCATCCGTCTCGCCGGGGAAACCAACTATAACGTCAGTTGTAATGGCGACGTCCGGGTACAGGTCTCTAAAAGCCGTGGCCTTTCTCATGTAACCGCCTATGGTATAACCGCGCTTCATACGCTCAAGCACAGAGTCTGCCCCGGACTGCAAGGGCAAATGCACGTGCCTGGCAAGCTCTGGCAGGTCGCCAAAAAGCCGGATCAACTCATCCGATATGTCTTTTGGATGAGAGGTTATAAAACGAATTCTGTCTATGCCTGGCGTTTTTGCGATATTTTTCAGAAGCCCGACAAATGCACCTTCGGACTGCCCTGAACTATTATTTCCAAGACCGGCATATGAGTTAACGTTCTGTCCGACAAGGGTTACTTCCCTCACCTTGCCTTTTGCAAGAGAGGCGACCTCGCTTAATATGTCGGACTCTTTGCGGCTTGCCTCCCTACCCCGGACATACGGGACTATGCAATATGTACAGAAGTTGTCACAGCCCCTCATGATACTGACCAGAGCCTTAACTCCGTCATTTTTTATGGGAGCATTTTTAAACTCATCGTCGGTTAGCTCCGTGTACTGCTCGGTTCTTGTAAGTTTTTTTTGTCCTGCCTGAACGTCGCTGATAAGAGCAGGCAGGCTGTGTATGTTATGCGTGCCAACTACTAAGTCGATGTACGGGGCTCGTTTAAAAAGCTCACCCCCCCTTTGCTGGGCCACGCAGCCCAGAACGCCTATGATAACACCTGGCTGTTGTTGCTTAAGCAGCCGGTAACGGCCAAGCGTTGAATAAAGCTTCTGCTCTGCCTTGTCACGCACAGAGCAGGTG
>CBDUXY010000056.1:0-14440 GCA_965371305.1 uncultured bacterium | reverse complement strand
TTCGATTATTTAATTGTATAATTTAGAAGGAATGTTTCTTGCCAAAAGACCGTTCCCAAAAAACACCTCCCTGTAGACCCGGAAAGGAGGACGCAGAGCTTAAGATGTTAAGACCTTTAAAATTAGCATGGAAGTGGCGCAGGTTTCTTGTTACCGCAATAATAACCGCGGTTGCGATATTTTTTATTTATCACGCTGAAAAATATTCCAACTCAACGGGGTTTTGCGTCTCGTGCCACGCCATGTCGTATCCCGCCGAAGAGGCCCGGCGCGGAGCGCACTTCGGCACGATTGGCATGGACCCCGGATGCAGCAACTGTCACATGCCGCCCGGCCTTGTTCACCGCTCATGGGTGCACATGACAAAAGGCATGAAAGACCTGTACAGCGCGGCGGTAAACGACTTTTCTACTCAGGAAGCTTACGACAGCCACAGAGACAGGCTAAGAAAACAAGTTATAACAGACCTGAGAAACTGGGACGGCTCCACGTGTCGCGCATGTCACAAAAACCCAAGACCGAAAACAAACTTCGGCCAGATGGCGCACAAGGCATTACAGGCAGGAGAAAAGACCTGCATCGACTGCCACAGGGGGATTTTTCATGTGCGGGATATAGGCAAAGAAGGGGAGTAGAAAAAAGTTATACGAATTTAACAATAAAAAAACCCCCTCGCCAGTTAAGACGAGGGGGTTTTGATGTTAGGTTCGTTATCGTTACCTAGGCTGTACGTTAGATGCCTGGGCGCCCTTGGGTCCCTGGGTTATCTCAAACTCTACAGTCTGGCCTTCGCTAAGGGTTTTAAAGCCTTCGCCCTGAATTTCCGAAAAATGAACAAATACGTCGTCACCCGACTCCTGCTCAATAAAACCGAAACCCTTTGATTCGTTGAACCACTTCACTGTTCCTGTTGCCATAACACATTACCTCCTTCAATTTTTTTATAAGAGATTGTGGTAATGTGCAAACAAAGAAACTATGGTCCTGATGTACAAATACTACTATCTTCTTATCCTGTAATGCTACAGAAAAATAAACAGCTTGTCAACAACTTTTTAATGTTTTTTTAATATTTTTTTTCTAACGAATCTGTATGGTTAAAAAAATGCCTAAAACAATACACCTTAAGAACAAAAATTTTCAAACGAAGCTAAAATCATTTCGTCTAATAAAACCTGCGCAATACCTTAGAAATAATATGCAAGTTCAAATTGCAGGTGGTCGTCATTGCCAACACTTGCAAGGATATCGTCCTGACTGCTCCGGCTAAAAGCCCGGGCCTCAAGAGTTGCCTTCCAGTGATCAGTCAGGCGGCGGCTGGCCTCAACAAAAAACACACGCTCAGGCCCTGACGTATCCTGCACCACACCGGCAAGCACCTCTGTACTTTCAATATCGTTTACGGCAAGGCGGAAACCGGCCATGACGTCATTTTCATTTGGAGTCGGTGCGCCCTCGCCCCGCTCGTCGTACAGCCACTCGGAAAGCACACCAAGGTCCATTGCAGAACCGCCGATGCCGACAAAGGTATATTCAAACCCGCCAGTTGCGGCGCAGAAAGTCGCAGCCTGACCGCTTCTGCGAATACCCTCAAGCTTCCAGAGCCACTCGCCTGTTATAAGCTGCACGTCAAGGCCACTCTGGTTTATCTGCTCGTAAAAAGGAATAAGCACGGGCCGCCCTGCTTTGTCAAAAGCAACTTTAAGCGTTGGCTCCCGCCCGGTCCCTGTAAACTGCGACAGTCCAACATCCCAGTCCCCCAGGCTTGTCGAGTACCTTAATGCAAAATCCGTGTGCCACTCTTTAGCGCCGCTCTCATATTCGGCGCGCTCTGCAACTACAACAAGCGGCGCTCTGAGCCTGCCTTTTTTTCCCTGAAACGTGCGCTCCCTGAAGTACGGCATAACAAACAACTCAACCGTACCACCACCAAGTGACGCCGCCACGTTAAGCATTGGCTGCCCGAGTTTTTCTTCTCCGTCCGGGGATTCCACGGAGTCTGTCTGGTTTATAATATCGACCAGGTGCTGGCTCTCGGTAACTCCCCAGAAAACCTTCCTTGCCCCAACTCCAATCTCCATATTGTCAAAAACAAATAGACCGAAAAACTCTCGCACGTCAAAGTGCGTCCTTTTATTGTCCGCACTGTCAAGGCGCAAAAACGGCACGAACGTAACACTCCTGTCGCCGGTCGCTGATTGATGATAAAGCTCCGGCTGCAAAGCGATAGAAGCGCTGTGGCGCTTTTGTCCGTCAAACACAGGTGAGCGAGCAAAGAGCCTTGCCTCGGCAGAGACGAAGCCCGAGATCTCGGCGGCGCTTGCGACATTGGCTCCAGCACATAAGAACGCTGCTATTAACCCTGCCAGTAGAAATTTATTTATATAAAAAATTTTCATTAAATTAAAAAGGGCTTCAGGGAAAACTTATAATGCGAACATATGCTTAAAAAAATATGCCCGCATTACGCAACACCTTTTATATCATGTTCCGGAAATCACCGTACTCTCTTAAGGGCATTTTTATTAAAGTCGCTTTGTTTTAACCCCGTTCCGAACTTATAGTCAGTCCACTTTAAAAGCGTACTCTTTCCGGTCTGGTGGTTAATCATAAACATGCTTGCCGCGCGCCATACCTTTCCGTAACGTTTAAAATGGTTGTATTCAAGTGTTTTTAGATGTGCATTTTTTCTATCATAATAATCGACCTTGATGATCCGGTACTCTTTCTTGTCAATCTGCACTAACTGCCGGGTATAACCGGAGTACTCGTCCACCGGGTCGTATTCAATGATAAAACACTCCTGGTCTCCACACTTTTCCTCACCTACGAATTTGTACGTGTACTTTTCAACTTCCTGGCTGCCTATGTCCTCGAAGGCAAACTCGCTCCCCATGAAAGAACCCGACTTATTGGCAGAGCTAATGCGTTTTACCCTTTTCAACGCCGGCAGGTAAAGCCACTGGTCGTCCGTGCCCGTCTTGTGGCTGAAAGTCAAAAGGGCCGTGCCCTTTATGTCACGCGGATTGTCGAACACGGAGAGGCTCTTATCCCCGTCGCCCTTTACTTCAAGAGTCTTGATACGAAGCCTTCTTGAGCTTTCCTGGCCGTGTCGATTTTTAAGCACCATCTCCATCTGTGCGGTCTGGTCAATAAAGCCGCTATCTCTACGCTCCCACTCCCGCACTATTTCAATACCCTTTTGCTCTGCCTCACCCGAAGCGGCAAAAGCCACCTGCGCAAACACCAAAAAAAACATTGTCGAAATAATTAAGAAATTTCTCATTTTTTTCGCCCCCTGTCCAATTTCATTAATAGCGGCGGCAGGAACAGAAAGTCCGCCATAAGCGCGAGCACCAGCGAAATAGCCGTTAGAAGTCCCATCTCCGAGTTAAGCCCGAATCCTGAAAAAGTAAGCACCCCGAAACCTGCTACAAGTATCATGGACGTAACCCAAAGGGCCGTACCAACGGTTCTGAAAGAATAACGCACTGCCTCTGTTGAGTCAAATCCGTGCTCTCGCCGCGCCCTCAGGTATTTACTCAGGAAATGCACTGTATCGTCAACAACAATACCAAGGCTCATTGCCGCGACAACGCTAACGCCAAGCCCTACCTGCCCGACGGTCAGCCCCCACAAACCAAAGGCCGTGATTGCCGGAATCAAGTTCGGTATCAGGCTTATCGCCCCGATCTTAAAGCTCCTTAAAGCTACCATTAAAATTATGGAAATTATAAAAAGAGCAAGGAACGTCGCCCCAATCATTGTTTTCACGTTCCTTTCGGTTATATATGAAAACATAACCGTCGGGCTCGTTCCTATGGCAAACATACTCTTCGGCGCGTTTTCCCGGAGCCACACCTGCGCACTCCTTTCCAGGGCAAGCGTTTCGTTAACGGTAAGGCTCTTCATGGTTACGCTAAAGCGCGTTGCCGACTTATCCACGTTTATCTGGTTATTCAGGTCAAGCCCGTAAGGCAACGACAGCTCATACAACAATAAATACTGCGCCGCAAGGTCTCGCTCTTCCGGGATTTTGTAATAGTCCTCGTCGTCGGCGTGCATGTTCTTGTTAAGCCTCTTCATCACGTCGGTCAGCACGTTTACGTGGAGCACACCGTTTTGTTTCCTGTACCAGCCGGCAAACTCTTCAATTTTTTCCAGATACTCCGGGTTGCTTACGCCGCCGGTCTCCCCCGCGCCGAGTGAATATTCGATCATGTATATGCCGGTGAGGTTATCCGTCACATAGTCCGTGTCGGTACGGAACTGATAACGCTCGTCAAAATACTCGACAAACATATCGTTGAACTCAATACGGCTGATCCCGGCCGTCAGTATAACTATGACTACAAGCGTGCCCCAGAAAAGCTGCCTGCGTTTATTCACGACAAAGTTTCCAAGACGTTCCATCATAAAACCGCTCTTACCGTCTTTGGCGCCGCACCGCACAGGCAAAAGCGACACAAAAGCGGGGAGGAAAAATACTGAGTAGAAAAACGCCGCTACAACACCCATGGCGACAATGTTGCCAAGGTCCCTGAACGGCGGGGCATCCGAGAAGTTCATACTCATAAAACCTATGACCGTCGTGATGCTTGTCAGAAACACAGGGGTAAGGTTTATGCGTAGGGATTCAATTATGGCTTCACGCTTGGCAAGCCCCTCGCGCATGTTGTGCAGCATGGTAATGAGTATGTGTATGCTGTCGGCAACGGCAAGGGTAATAATGATGGTCGGAGCGGCGGCGGACGAAGGAGTTATCTTTATGCCGAGCCACCCGGCAAGCCCCATGGCGGTAATAGCGCTCATTACAATTATAATGACAGTAGAAAACGTTGCGCAAAGAGAACGTACAAGCAGAGCCATCACGATAATTATGACAAGGAACATGAGCGGTATTATGGTTTGCATGTCGCCCTGGGACGCCTCTGAAAAGGTGTTGTTCATTATGGTCATGCCGGTGATATAAAGATCTATACCAGGATTTGCCTCGGTAAAACGAGCCGCAAGATCTTTACTATAAGTACCAACAGCAGGCACCTCACTTAATGACTTCCCAGGAAGGTTTATAGTAACGTTAACGCCGGTGACGTGTCCTTTCGGTGAAATAATCCTGTTTATCAGGAGTGGTTCGGCAAGGGCAATATCGCGCACCCGCTTTAAGTCTGCATCTGCAAAAGACTTTGCCCCCCTGACAAGGTCCTCCACAATAAGGTCGTCGTTTTCGGCATGGGTGTACTGAAAATTCGTTACAGAGTCAACGCGCAGGGAATAAGGAATCTGCCAGGACTCCTTCGTAAGCCACTCAACGGCCTCAAGCGTCTCTCTGGTAAACACGTCGCCGTCCTTCGGAGCTACAGCGAAAAGTACATTGTCGTTTTTTGTATAGGTGTTTTGGATGGCCTCAAAAGCGGTCAGTTGCGGGTTTTCCTTGCTGAAGTAGTAGCGGTAGTCATTCGAGAACCGAATCTTAGAGAGGCCACTTGCCGCCAGGACAACCACGATAAGCGTTACAATAATGACAAGAAAACGGTACTTGAGCACCCACGTGCCAAAACCTTTATTGTTTTCAACCATCTGATCTCACCTGTTAGTTTTTTTTAAATAATTTCTCATTTAAGAAAATTAAAAAATAAAAAAACATGACTACTTTATTTAAGTGTAACGTATAAAAAAAATTCTGCAAATCCTACATCAAAACCTCAAACCCCGAGGCCTGCGGACTAAACCTTTCCACGCAGGTATGGCAGCAACATCTCAAACATGCCTTTAATACCTTTTTTAAGCTCGCTCTCAGTCATGGTCAACAAGTGAGGCAGGGCAAATCCGCTAAAGGCCATTACGAAACTTCCGGCGGTCTTGTCTATTTTCCTGACTTTAAAAAAACCCTGCTCGCAACCCTCTTCAATCACATCTGCAACATATTTACATTCCTGCTGCCTGAACCTCTTATGCATTTCTTCTGTTTCACCGAGTATAACGGTCACAAGCTCCATACCGTGAGCCGTATCCTTAAAATTCTCTAAAAAGTAAACACTCCTCAAGAGCATAATCTCCAGAAGTTTTTTCTCAGGCTTCAGCCCTGAGCAGGCAATCTCCCTGATCATTTCAAGTAAAACATCCCCGCACTGTTCAGAGCAGGCTACGACAATTTCTTCCTTGTTTTTAAAAAAATTATAAAGTGTACCGACGGCCATCCCGCACTCAACAGCAATGTCCTGCATAGTAGTCTTTTTAAAACCGTAATGTAAAAACAGTTTTTTTGCACTCTCTATTATTTGTTCTTTTTTGTCGATTTCAATCATGATGCACACTCTCCGAATAAAAATTGAATGAATATATTTGTACAATATTCATTTTCTGGGCAATTGTCAAGTTTTATTTTCACTTCCGATACAATTAGCGTAAGAGAAACAAATCCGGATAAAAGCAGGATGAGGTAACAGACTAACCTATAATATGCTCAGGAGAAACAAGATGTCTGGAGAGACCTACGTCGCCGGCGCCGAGGCCAAGGGCAAGTCCTACTATCTGAGGCAGGTGAAACACGGGCAGGTCGATCTTTCGGCCCGAGTGCTTTTCTGCAAGTTCCTGGTAGTTATCAAGGTTTATGTGGCAAAACGGACACGGGGTTACCATACAAACCGCACCCTGGTTCTGCGCACTAACGAGCCTCTTGGCCGTAAGCGTCATGGCTGTGTCCTGGTTTACGAGGTCCACCTGAAAACCGCAACACCGAGTCCTTCCCTCGTACTCTACCGCCTGTCCGCCAAGGGCCTTAATGACAGCTTCAAGCGACGTTGGGTTCTCAGGGTCGTCAAAACCAAGCGCTCTTGACGGACGCAGGCTGTGACACCCGTAAAAAGGCGCAGCCTTGAGCCAGGAAAGCGGGGTCTTTACTTTTTTTGCAAGCCGCTTAAGTCCGTAATCTTCTACAAGCACCCAGAGTAACTGTCTTATTTTTATGGTGCCGCTGTAATTAAGTCCTGCCCTGCCCAGAATTCTATTAATAGAGGCAAGGAGTTTTGGATCGTTTATAAGTTCCGTGTTTGCCCTGTTCATAACCATAAGACAGGTCGAGCAGATAGTCATAATGTCCATGCCCATCTCTTCGGCCTGGGCAAAGATCCGCGCGTTCAAGGCAAGGTAAAGTTCCCTGTCATAATCCGTAAGCAGCCCGGCCCCACAGCAGTTGGCCCCCGGCATCTCGTGCAGTTCTATGCCGAGCAGCCTGGCTACTTTCACGGTCGATTCATTCGCCTCTTTGGTTATCTCCTGAGAGGCGCAGCCAGGATAATATGCGTATTTAAGTTTTGCCATTTATTTACCTTTGTTCCTTTTTTCCTTCTGCTTCTCTACCACCCTGTATATCTTTTTAACCTCTTTTATACCTTCTATAGCAGGAAACAGGATCGGATGAGGCATCTTACCGTGCCACTCCATTTTAAGCCCAAGCGGTATCATACCAAGCGAGCGCAGGAAACCAAGGGTCTTGAACGTCATTGCCGCCTCATCAAGCCTGCCCACCCGTTCTACGGAATCGACAAGAGCCAGGGTATGTTTTGCACCGGCATTATCCGTTATGCCTGCTTCCATGGCCTTTGCCCTAATCTTCTCTATGCAGCCAAGCGGGCCGACTTCCTTGGGACAATACTCGTTACATGAAATGCACCTTGTACATTCCCATACGCCGTGTTCACCGCTTATGCGCTCAAGCCTCTTTTTCTTCTGCCCCTCTCTTACGTCCCCTATAAACCTCCACGCCTTTGCCGACGCGGCAGGACCGATAAAGTACCGGTCCCCTTCAAGCGAGTTGCACGCAGCGTTGCAAGCGCCGCACATAATACACTTCTGAACTCTATCAATTTTCAGTGCGTCGCTTTTCGAAATAAGCCAACCCTTTTTAAGCTCTTTTTTGGGTAATAGATAAGGGACAATTTTCTCCATCTTCCGCCAGAACGGTTCGAAGTCCACGACAAGGTCTTTCAAGACCTTGTAATTGCTCACCGGCTCAAGCACTATACGCCCGCTTTTTTCAAACTCTGGAATAATCTGCATGTGACAGGCAAGACGCGGATAACCGTTTACCATTATCGCGCAGGAGCCGCAAATAGCAGAGCGGCACGAGCGCCGAAACGACAGGGTCGGGTCGTCGCCGGTGGAGATATCCATAAGGGCCTCAAGTATGGTCATGCCCTCCGAGACCTTCACCGAGTAGGCCTGCCAGTAAGGCTCACACCCCATGGTCTTAAGCGGGTCGCAGCGTTTTATTTTTATCTTTATCTTCATCATACAATTTTTTAAGGCTAATACTTTCTCTCTTCGGGCTGGAATTTTGTTATAGTTACGTCCTTGTAATCCACCCTGTAATTATCGTCACCTTCGTCGTAAACAAGCGTATGCTTGAGCCAGTTCTCATCGTCTCGCTCGGTAAAGTCAAGCCTTGTGTGTGAGCCGCGGCTCTCAGTTCTCCGGTACGCCCCAAGCTGCATAACCTCGGCAATCTCAAGCAGGTTGCCAAGCTCTAAAACCCCTGTAAGCTCTGTATTATAACCGTCGCCCATGTCGGTCAGGCAGACCTTTTTATACTTTTCTCTTAGCTCCCTTATCTTCTTTAGCCCCAGGGCAAGGCTCTTATCCGTCCTGTAGATGCCGCAGTGCTCCTGCATGGTCTTACCAAGCCCTTCCATTATCTTGCTTGGCGACACGCCCTTTTTCCTGTTAAACAGTCGGCCTATACAAAGCGACGCTCTGGACAGAGCGTCGCCCGGAAAATCACGCAGGTCGGAATCAAAACAGAAACTGCTCATTGCCTGTCCCGAGCGTCTTCCGAACACTATGGTCTCAAGCAGCGAGTTACCGCCAAGGCGGTTTGCCCCGTGTACGCTAAGGCACGCACTCTCGCCTGCTGCGAAAAGTCCTGTCACAGGGGTCCTGGTGTCAACGTCCGTCATAATGCCACCCATCGAATAATGGGCGCCGGGCCTGACCGGAATAGGGTCGGTCACAGGATCGACCCCTGCAAAATTGATTGAAAGATTTCTGATCTGCGGAAGTTTCTCCCTTATCTTTGCCTCCCCAAGGTGGCGCAGGTCAAGGAACACGCAACCGTCAACCCCAAGGCCTGCGTCAATCTCCATCTGTTCGGCCCTTGAGACCACGTCCCTGCTTGCAAGTTCAAGCTTGTTCGGAGCGTATTTCTGCATAAACCGCTCGCCCTTTGAATTTATCAGATACCCGCCTTCGCCTCTTGCCCCCTCTGTCATTAATATTCCGGTGCGCTTCAGGGTCGTTGGATGGAACTGCACAAACTCCATGTCCATCAAAGGTGCGCCAGCGTTTATGGCAAGGGCCATGCCGTCGCCTGTAGAACTAAGGGCGTTGGTGGTGGTGGTAAAGACACGCCCGTAACCGCCGGTTGCGAGAAGTACGGCTTTTGCGCGCAGCCTGTGCAGCTTGCCCGTAAGGATGTCAAGGGCTATAACGCCCCGAACCACGTTATCCTCGGTAACTACCTTTACTACGTGCCATTCGTTATAAAGACAGACCGAGTGTTTTATGAGCTGCTCGAAGAGGAGATGCACCATGCCGTGCCCGGTACGGTCAGCCAGGTAGCAAGTACGTGGGTAGGCAGCGCCCCCAAAAGCCCTTTGCGCAATTGCCCCGTCTTTATCGCGGCTAAAGACAGCGCCCATGCTCTCAAGCTCGTAGATGTTTTCAGGGGCGTCCTTGCAAAGCACTTCGATTGCGTCCTGGTCGCCCAGGTAATCGCTTCCCTTCACCGTGTCGTACATGTGGTCTTTCCACGAGTCGGTCTTTTTAAGGGCCGCGTTTATGCCGCCCTGCGCGGCAACCGAATGGCTCCGAACAGGATGGACCTTGGAGACTATTGCAACGTTAAGCCCCTCGCGCGCAACCTCGATTGCGGCCCTCATACCTGAAAGCCCGCCGCCTATTATAATAACGTCATGAGTAACCAAAAAACCAACCCTCCAAAATAAAAAAAAAGACACGCAATCCCTGCCTATACAGTTATTTAACGTGCCTCCTTATTCAAAGACTTTATTGCCTGTCTCATAAAATCAAATTTTTTAATCTACAAACATAGCTTGGGTCTTTTTATGACAAGCCTCATGGTACAACAACATTGCTGATCACTTCATATACTCCACTTGCCCCAACTGCCACCAATGCAACCTCCCCCATCTGCCCAACTTGCCCGACTGCCACCCATGCAACTTCCCCTATCTGCCCAACTGCCCAACTTGCCCGACTGCCCGACTACTCGACTACTCGACTTAAGCGTTAGCTTTAAGCTCTCTTGCCCTTTCAAAACCGATCTGTATGGCCTTTTTGTTCAAGTCTACAAATGCGGGCGGGACGCGAGAGAGAACTGCCTGCTCCATCCATTCTTTTTCCACTATGCCTGTTAGCTCGGTAATCATACCAAGGGAGATGATATTAGCGACGATTATTTTTCCAAGCTCTTTCCTTGCGGTCTCGATAATAGGATAGGAGTATATCTTGAACTTGCCTTCGGGCAGATCCTTTACCTCGTCCGAATCTACGAGCAATATGCCGTCGTCTTTTATGTCGCCGTGGTATTTGGTGCATGCCTGCTGGGTAAGGGCCAGCATACAATCGATTGCGGTTGCCTTGGGATAGTCGATCGACACCCCGCCGTCGCTTATGATGACCTCTGCCTTACTTGCCCCGCCCCTTGATTCCGGGCCGTAGGACTGGCTCTGCGCCGCGTTCTTGTCACCGACAATTGAAGCGGCCTCTGCCATGATAATTCCGGCAAGTATCATTCCCTGCCCGCCGGAGCCGCTGAATCTGAGTTCGTATCTGCCTTCCATTTATACCTCCATTTATCCAACAGACCACCTGTGAGGCATTATCTGCTGTCAATAATATCAACAAACTTACAACATGAAAACAAGCCCGACTTACTTGCCCTGCGCCCTTTCCGTAAGCTTTGCGTATTGCTCGCAGTACTCGGGCCTCTCCACCTGATGAAGCACGCCTCTTACAAGTTTACCTTCGAGCTCTTCTTCAGAGAGTTTTTCTGCCTGCCTTCCCGACACTGTACCGTTCTTTTCTATAAGCTCCATCATCTGCGACGCGCTCTTGTATTTGTTCTGGCGGCCATAATATACAGGACAAGAGTCAATGACTTCCACCACGGAAGTGCCTTTATGCTCAAACGCGGCGAGCAGGGTTTTCTCAAGCTCCGCCATGTGGTAGGCCGTAGCCCTTGCCACAAAAGTAGCGCCAGAGGCCTTTGCAAGTTCACAACAATCAAAAGCAGGCTCGCTATTACCGTAACTACTTGTAGTACTCATAGCTCCTTCAGGCGTGGTCGGCGAGAACTGACCGCCGGTCATGCCGTATATTGCGTTGCTGTAAACAATTATCGTCATGTCTATGTTTCTTCTACAGGTATGTATGAAGTGATTACCTCCGATTGCAAGGGCGTCGCCGTCACCTGTAGTGACAATTACGTTAAGGTCGGGTTTTGCCATCTTAAGTCCGGTCGCAAATGAAGGCGCCCTGCCGTGCAGGGAGTGAATCGTATTAAAGTCAACGTAGCCCGGCGTCCTGCTTGAACAACCAATACCGGACACCATAGCTATGCTATCCTTGGTCCAGCCAATCTTATCAATGGCTCTTAACATGGACTTAAGTACTATGCCGTGTCCGCAACCCGGACACCATATATGAGGAAGTTTACCTTTCCTCAGAAACTTATCGTAATCAAAAGGAACGCTTACTTTTTGTTTTTTTACAGTAGCTGTGCCTGTTGCCATTTTTTTGCCTCCTGGTAATCGCTTAAACGATCTTTAAGCGTACTTCTCTATAAGCTCTGTTATCTGTGCCGGCGTTATCGGCTCACCATCAACTCTGTGTATGCCTTCAATCGTCTTGCCTGGCAGGAACTTTCTTATCTCATCTGAAATTTGACCAAGGTTCATCTCAGGCACAATAACGGCCTTTGCGTTCTTAGCACATTCTATAAGGACTTCGTCAGGGAACGGCCATATGGTAAGCGGTCTCATGAGCCCTGCCTTTATGCCCTTAGCCCTTGCTGCCCTTACGCTGAAGCTCGCACTCCTTGCAGTTGAACCGAAGGCAAGTACCAGGACTTCCGCGTCTTCCGTGTGAAGAAGGTCGTTTTTCCCAATGTCATGTTTGTTGTTCTCTATCTTGCTAATTATTTTTCTGTTTCCAGCGTCTATTTCCTTTGAATCGTTCGTCGGGAAACCATCGGCCTTATGGTTAAGTCCTGTCACATGAAAACGGTAACCCTCGCCAAACGGGGCGAGTGGTGGTATCTCTTTATCAGGATCGTACGGTGCATAATCCTCTGGTTTGCAGGTGACCTTTTCTCTATCGATTACTTCAAGCTCACCAGGCTCGGGAATTACAATCGGCTCTCTCATGTGTCCGAGTATTTCATCATAAAACACAAAGACCGGTGTGCGGTACTTCTCTGCCAAATTAAACGCCCTTACGGTCTCATCAAGGATTTCCTGGACGTAAGCCGGGGTCAGGCAAATGACCGGGTGGTCACCGTGTGTGCCCCACTTTGCCGTCATAATATCTGACTGGCTCGGTCCTGTCGGATACCCTGTAGAAGGCCCGCCACGCATAACATTTATAAGAACCAGAGGAATCTCGGCGATACATGCGTAACCAAGAACTTCCTGCTTAAGCGAAAGTCCCGGACCACTTGTCGCGGTAAGAGCCTTAAGCCCTCCAAGCGAGGCTCCAACCACAGAACCAATCGAGCCTATCTCATCCTCCATCTGCATGAATTTGCCTCCGACCTTCGGCAACCTTGCTTGAAGCTGCTCTGCTATCTCGGTGGACGGAGTAATCGGGTAACCTCCGTAGAACTTGCACCCCGCGTAGAGTGCGCCTTCAACACACGCCTCGTTACCCTGCTTCAGTATTTTTACTTTCTTTTCTGCCATTGTATGTACATACCTCCGGTTATTCAGGTATTGTTTTTTTATCGCTACGTACAAACCCGTAATTAATCACGGGCCATGTCCAGGGAAGTTAGAACTACCCTGGACTCAGTCAAAAACCCGTATTGCAAAATCCGGACAACGCAGGTCGCAGAGCTGACACCTTGTACAGGCATCAAGGTCTCTAACGGTACACAGTGAACCTTTCATCTCAAGCACGTTGGTTGGACAAAAGTCCACGCATATACTGCACCCCTTGCATCTCACCGGGTCTATTTCAATTCTTGGAAGTTTCTTTGCCGCTTCTGTCATAATACCTCCTGAAATATTTCTTAATTCACAACATTCTCCGGTGCGAACCGCAACTTAATGTGCCTAGTTGACAATCTATTAAGCACCGAGAGTAAGTTTTAATTATTATCATACTTTTTGAAGTATTTCCACAACTGTCTTACCCAATTCGGCAGGGCTCCTTGTGGTTGCAATGCCTGCCGCTTCAAGCGCGTCGTACTTCTCGCCCGCCGTGCCTTTACCTCCGGCTATTATGGCTCCTGCGTGTCCCATTCTTTTTCCGGCAGGAGCCGTTACCCCTGCTATGTACGCAACAACCGGTTTTGTTACTTCTCTTTTTATAAACTCGGCTGCCTCTTCCTCGGCACTTCCGCCAATCTCGCCAATCATTATAATGGCGTTTGTTTCGTCGTCTTGCTCGAAGAGTTCAAGCACGTCAATAAAATTAGTACCGTTCACAGGGTCGCCGCCTATGCCAACGCAAGTGGACTGACCAAGGCCCAGGCTTGTTAGCTGATAGACCGCCTCGTAGGTCAGCGTGCCGCTTCTTGATACAACCCCGACAGAACCTTTCTGGTGGATGTGTCCCGGCATAATGCCAATCTTGCATTCCTCAGGAGTAATCACGCCCGGACAGTTTGGACCAACAAGCCTTGAAGAGCTGCCCTGCATAAAGCGCTTTACCTTCACCATGTCAAGCACTGGTATACCCTCGGTTATGCAAATTACAAGTTCAACACCTGCGTCCACGGCCTCCATTATGGCGTCCGCGGCAAAAGCAGCCGGGACGTAAATAACGGTTGCGTCGCACCCGGTCGTAGCACGCGCCTCGGCAACGGTGTTAAATACCGGCATGTCGTCCACTTTTGTTCCGCCCTTACCAGGCGTTACCCCGCCGACCATGTTCGTTCCATACTCTACCATCTGGCGCGAATGGAACGTGCCCTGCTCGCCGGTAATCCCCTGACAAATGACTTTAGTGTTTTTGTTGATCAATATGCTCATATTAACTCCTTGTAAGAAACTTTTTAAATCAACGGCTCTTTGCCTTTAATCCCCCTCCCTTCACGGGAGGGGTTAGGGGAGGGTGTATCCAAAACACACCGCCTTATTTCCTCCAACACCCCTTCAATGTTCAAAAGAACATCGGTATTCCAAAATCTTAAAACCTT